>CAZOGS010000079.1:1495-7545 GCA_964579375.1 uncultured Muribaculaceae bacterium | reverse complement strand
CGGACTTTTCGTCCACCCAAAAACATCTTTTCATTCTTCGATTTTTTCAAATTTTGTATAAAACTCGTTCTCTTCACGGCAAAATGTCAGCTCTCCGTTGGTATACAAAACCATTTTTTGCCCGTCTTGAGCGTTCGTACAATTTATCACCCCTGTTTGCAAGACCTTGTAAACGGTACTTTTTTTTAAATTTTTATATCTCATTTTTCCTGTTTCAAATATTTTTGTAAAAGTAATTTTTTCAACGCCCTTGAATGTATTGCCTCAGGCTCGATTGCGAGGACTTTATCAAGGTCTTCAACCGCACCTTGATAATCTTTCAGCTTCATTTTGACAACCGCCGAGTAATAAAAAGCATCAACAAATTGCTCGTCAAGCTCAATCGCTTTTTGCAAATCCGAAAGTGCCTGTTTCAAGCCCTTTTCTTCCAAATTTTCAAACAACAAAACAACATGTGCCCGATTATAATAAGCATCAATCATTTTTTCATCGATTTCTATTGCCCTCGTATAAGCCTCAAAAGCTTTTTCAAGCTCTTTCATATTGTGATAAGCAATTGCTTTCGAAAAATGGGTCAACGCCCAAGTCGGAAGGAGTTCTTCCGATTTTTCAAAATCCTTTATCGCTCCTTCAAAATCACCGTTATTCGTTTTTTCTATACCCAAATTTGTATAATATTTTGCATCTTTTTCCGTCATTTTTTCTCCGATTGTCAAATAATCCCGCTATTACTACGAAAGCTTCTTTCTGATAAAAAGTTTCAATTCCTTCGTCCTTAACTCTTCGTGAGAATATTTTTTATTGGCAATTCTGTAAAATTCATTTTCTTCCGCATAATGTAGAATTTTTTTCTGTCCGAAATAAACATCCTCAAATTCATTCAAAACATCAATAAAATAAACAAAAGAACGTCGATTGATTTTATCGGAATTAAATACCCAATCAGAAAGCGTTTCCGCATCATGATGAGAAAAAACCTTTTTCACCAACGCTTCTTTCATATCATCTTTCGTCTGATATGCCAAATGTTCCCACGGAGCGAGCTGTCTTTCGCCATTTCCGATTTGCAACTTTCCGCAATCAAGCCCTTCCATAAAATTATGACCGTTATCACTCATCCAAAGCGGTGAACCGGACAGGCAAATTACACCGTTATCATCCACAAGTCTTATAAGATTTTTGAAAAACTTTCTCAAATCCTTAATATGTTCCAATATATCCAACCCGTAGATAATATCAAATTTTTCATCCATATTATCCAAATCTTCGATATCTTGGTTAACCCTTCTTGCATTCAAACCGCTTGAAAGCTCAAAACCGGAATAATGACTTGTCATTGAAACAACTTCTTTTACCCCGAAAGCTTCCATTCCGTCTGTCAATATCCCGTTAATAAACGGTGTCAAATTCAGAACTTTTTTACCCGAAAGATTATACTTTCGATTGATTTCCGCAAGATTATCCTGCAAATATGTATCAATATCCAACTCATCAAAATATAACTTTTGCGGGAAATCCGTCGACAAAATTATTCTCTCGACATCCAAATCTTTTTCGTCATATTTTTGCTTCGCCTGTTCGTAATATTTATTTTTCGGTAAATATTTGTATATCCGCTTTAAATGTAACGGTTTTACCTGAGAAAATTTTTCAACAAGCTCCATTGGAGAATATTTTAAAACCTTTGAAGGAGCGTAATAAAATTCAGATATTTCTTCTGTTTCATTATCCGGAATATTCTTTTCCTTTAAAGCCTTTTCAAAATCTTCCTTCGTATCGTAAGCCAAATGTTCCCACGGCTCAAAGACATTTGTTTCATCCGAAAAACGATGTTCATCGGTATAAAGCAAATGACCGGCGGAAGAGGTATACGGCATATAACCCATAATATACATTTCCGTATCATCTTTGACAACTTGCTTCAGATTTTCTATAAATTTGTCGAAATTTCTGAAATTATAAAGAGTATCCATAAAGAAAATTACATCAAAACTGCAAAATTCCCAAAGATTAACATCCTCAAAACACTGACAAAATGTCTTTATCGGACCTTGCTTTTGTTTCTTTTCAATATGTGGAGAAACAGAATAAACCGTCTTTGCCCCGACCGCCATAAAAGCCTGAGAAATCAATTCCGTATTTTGGTAGCAAAGATTTAAAATCTTTTTATCTTTTACATCATGCTTTTTCAAGAACGGATAAATAATATCGGCTATGTGTTGAGGCAAAATCGGCATGTCGTAAACATACTGTCTGCCGGAACAACTAAGTTCACTGTCTTCATCGACTCTCATTCTCAAAACAACACGCTGAGTTTTTAAATCTTCTTCGGTATAAAACTCTTTCGCTTTTTCAAAAAATTCATTCGTTTCGGTTTTATCGTAATATTTTTTGAAAATCATTTTCCATCCGTCAATTTTATACGACTCAACAACTGCGGATGAATAACTTGCCTTGTTCAATTCTTGGCAAGGTTCGTTTTTTATTCCCGATGCAGCCTCAATAATTTCCGTCGGCGTATGCTTCGAAACTTCAAGTTTGTTATAAAGAAATGACACAATTTCTTCACTGTCTTCTTTCGACAAACCTTTATCAATCAAGGCTTTCCGATATTCATCTTGTGTCTTATAAATCAAGTGTTCCCACGGTTCAAACGGATTGGTTTCATCATAGAAAATGAATTTGTTTTCTATCCACAAATGATGCCCGAAATGTGACGTCCACATAGGATTGCCCTGCAATTCAATATTTCCGTCTTCAGCCAATATTCTTTTAATTTCTCCGAAAAATTGTTCAAGATTGTTTATGTGCTCAAGAATTTCAAGCCCTATAATTAAATCAACGGAATGACTTTCAACGGAAGGAAAACCCTCCTCTTGAGAATTTAAACAAATAATATCCTCATCATCAGAAACAATACCCTCTTCCGGATTTACAAAGTATACTTTCTTTGCACCAAGACACTTAACGGCTTTTGCATTATCAATATCGGGTTGATAAAACATAAACATGACCGTTTTATCCTTCATTTCATACAAAGAATTCATTTCCTTGAGAAACGAAACAACATAGTCTTGAGTATTTAATTCGTCTAAATTCATTCTGCCGTTCAACCCTGTAATTTATGCTTCCCGCTTTTATACTTTTTTTCGTATGAAAATTTTCAATTCTTTTGTTTTTAATTCTTCGTGAGAATATTTTTTATTGGCAATTCTGTAAAATTCATTTTCTTCCGCATAATGTAGAATTTTTTTCTGTCCGAAATAAACATCCTCAAATTCATTCAAAACATCAATAAAATAAACAAAAGAACGTCGATTGATTTTATCGGAATTAAATACCCAATCAGAAAGCGTTTCCGCATCATGATGAGAAAAAACCTTTTTCACCAACGCTTCTTTCATATCATCTTTCGTCTGATATGCCAAATGTTCCCACGGAGCGAGCTGTCTTTCGCCATTTCCGATTTGCAACTTTCCGCAATCAAGCCCTTCCATAAAATTATGACCGTTATCACTTGTCCAAAGTGGCGAACCTTGCATACAAATTACACCGTTGTCATCAAGAAGCCTTATTAAATTTGAAATAAATCTTCTGAAATCTTTAACGTGTTCCAAAACATCCAATCCATAGATAATATCAAACTTTTCATCCATATTATCCAATTCTTCAATATCGTGATTTACTCTTCGAACATTCACTCCGCCTTGAAGCTCATAGATTGTATAATGAGTTGCAAGTGCAACGACCTCTTTTACACCTAATGTATCTATCGCATCACTCATAATATTATTGATAAACGGCGTAACATTTAAAATCTTTTTGCCCGAAAAATTATATTTTCTGTTCACATCGATAAGATTGTTTTGTAAATACGTATCAATATTAAGCTCATCCAAATACAACTTTTGCGGAAAATCTGTAGTCAAAATTATTCTTTCAACATCCAAATCTTTTTCGTCATATTTTTGTTTTGCAAGCTCATAATACCGATTATGCTTAACATATCTGTAAATTCTGTACAAATAAAGGTCTTTAACTTGCGAAAATTTTTCTGCAATTTCGCTCGGCGAATATTTTAAAACTTTCGATGCCATATAGTATTTGTTCGAAATTTGTTCTATTTCTTCTTCCGAAATATTTTTATCTCTCAAAGCTTGCTCAAAATCTTCCCTCTTCTCGTAAGCCAAATGTTCCCACGGTTCAAAAGGGTTAGTTTCTTGCATAAAATGATGCTTGTCCGTACTGATTAAATGTCCTGCGTAAGATGTGTACGGCATATAACCCATGATGTATATTACGGTATCATCTTTGACAACAAGTTTGATATTTTCCACAAACTTATCAAAATCGTCAAATTCAAATAATGTATCAATGAAAAAAATTACATCAAACTTATCAAAATCACTCAAATCCGCATTTTCAAAAAACATACGGAAATTCTTTATCGGAAAAGACTCCCGATTGTCGGCAATCATCGGAGAAACGGCATAGACCTCTTTTGCCCCTTCTGCAATAAAAGCTTGCGAAATGAGTTCACTGTTATGATAACAAAGATTTAATATCTTTTTATCTTTTACATCATGTTTTTCAAAAAACGGAATAAGCACTCCCGAAACATGTTGCGGCATATTTGCTTCTTTATAAATATTTTCTTTTAAACTCATTCTTTTTACCCAAATCCATTAAATATCAATTTTCACGATTAGTCAATTTATATCACGATTTACACCGTTTTCTTTAATATTTTCTTACGAACAAAAATAATTAAAGCCGGATATATTGCAAGTGTGAAAAATCCCGAACTAAAAGAGATTAACGTTGCAACAAATCTTACATTTTCGCCCCCGCCGATTAAATGCGTTGTTTGACTTGAAATAAAGCCTAAAATTATTGCTCCGACAATAAATCTGACGATTTTTTCTTTAATCGTACCTATTTTTGCATCAAATTTTATAAATCTTCTTTCAACAACCCAACCGCTGAAAATACCGAAATATAAACCAATTTTCGGGAAAGAAGATAAACACATCTTTTGCGGATCAACTAAAAGGTTTCCATCTACATAATCCATCGGATAAACTTTAAATTCTTGGTAAATCAACAAAGCCGCAGCCGAAAAAATTACCCCTAAAAGAACCGCCAAATCACGATTTTTACCTTCATCAACCCAATTCATCATCTTATCCGTAAAAAACAATACAGCAACGCCCAAAACGAGTGCAACAATTACATCCTGCGGTGTATGAACACCGATATAATTTCTTGAAAAAGCAATCAGCAAAATCAAAACAATCAAAAACATTCTCAAAAATTTGTTATTAAAGGACTTTGCAATGCCGCCATAAATCGATGAAGCCGTCTGTGTGTGACCGCTCGGAAAAGAATATCCGCCCGCCATTTTAATTGCCGACTCAATCGGATGTACTCTGCTGTCCAAAACCCACGGACGATAAATACAAGCCATCGTTTTTAAAAATTGGCAAGCAATTGTTCCGACACACCAACTAAAAAAAATGTATCTACCGTTTCTTGAATTAATACACCAATAAATCCCCGCAGTCAGCAAGGCTGGAATAGTTATTTCGCCGCAAGACGTAATGAACATAAAAAAATTATCCAAAACTCCGCCCGTTATTTCACGAAAATTCTGTAACAGCAACAAATATTCAATTTGAAGAGCCAAAAACTGTTCCATAATTCACCTTTTAATCATAATATGCAAAAACGATATGACCGATTTTTATCTCATCTCCGTCTTTAACACCCGCATGCTTAAGTGCTTCAAAGACACCCATATCGTCCATAATGTGTTGAAAACGATTGATTTGTTCAAGATTTTGAGAGTCCGTAACGTTTGCCAATCTGAACAACTTTCCGCCCTCAACGACAAACTCGTTTTTCCCTGTCTTATAAACAGAAAAAGCACTGTCGTCATTGTCAAAAGCACCCAAATCTTCTTCTGTTTCAATCTCGATTTCGGGTTTTTCAATTTCATCAACTTTTTGATAAACGAAATTCATAAAATCTTTTAAATTTTGTTTTGTTGC
>CAZOGS010000079.1:0-1395 GCA_964579375.1 uncultured Muribaculaceae bacterium | reverse complement strand
CTTAAAAACTCATGCCCGAGCCCGATGCCTTCGGAAGCACCTTCAACAAGCCCCGGAATATCGGCAACGACAAACCCGTCACCTGTCGGTTTTTTAACAACACCTAAATTCGGAACGATTGTTGTAAACGGATAATCGGCAATTTTCGGCTTAGCGGAACTGATAACACTGATAAGCGTTGATTTTCCGGCATTCGGCATACCCAAAAGCCCGATATCGGCAAGCAATTTCAATTCCAATTCGAGGTTTCTTTCAACCCCCGGTTCTCCCGGTTCACAAAACTGAGGTGCTCTTTTTTGAGCGGTTGCAAATCTTGAATTTCCACGACCGCCACGACCGCCTTTTGCAACCATAACAGTCTGCTCGGGGTGTTTCAAATCGGCAATGATTTTATTTGTATCCAAGTCTTTTACGACTGTTCCCAAAGGTACTTTGACATACAAATCTTTTCCGCAAGCACCGTGTTGGCTTTTGCCTCTGCCGTTTTCACCGTTTTCGGACTTAAATACCGATTGGAAAGTAAAATCCATAAGCGTTGACATGCTCTCATCGGCAATGAGATAAATATCTCCGCCACGACCGCCGTCACCGCCTGCGGGACCTCCTTTATCAACGTATTTTTCACGTCGCCAAGCGACCATTCCGTTTCCGCCTTTACCTGACAACAATTTTATTCTGACTTTATCTGTAAATCCTGCCATTTTCAGTCCTTTTCAATCGGTTTTTATCTTAGAATTATTATATCTTAAACAAAATAATTTTGTTTATGTTAAGATGTGGATAACACACGGTTGGAGATTTTAAAATGCCTGCAAAAAAGGTTATAGAAATAGTTTTAGACGTTGAAACAACGGGGTTGGATTATACAAAAGAAAAGATGGTTGAATTTGCCGGTTTGAGATTAGAAAACGGTAAAATCAAAGACGAATTTCAAACATTAATTAACCCCGAACAACACATCAGAAAATCAAGTATGGCAGTTCACGGAATTACCGAAGAAATGGTTAAAGATGCTCCGACCGAAGCTGAAATTATGCCGAAAATATTGGAATTTATCGGTGACTATCCGATTGTTGCACACAATGCAATTTTTGATTACAGCTATATCAATGAAGCCTCAAAACGTACAACCGGAAAGCCCATAACCAACCCAATGATAGATTCTCAAGCGATGTTCAAAGAAGTTTATCCCGATTTGGAATCTTGCGGAATGGAAGCGTTGATGAATAAATTTCACGTTGAATTTAGCGAACGCCACAGAGCAATGGCAGATGCAATGGGGCTTGCTTTAAGTTATCCCGCTTTAAAAAAGCTTTACAAGAAAAAATATGCTTGGCAAATGAAACAGATTGAAAATGTTGAATATCTTTTTGAAAGATTTTTGCGTATTCAAGG
>CAZOGS010000078.1:0-7625 GCA_964579375.1 uncultured Muribaculaceae bacterium | reverse complement strand
CTGCGAGGGCTTTGCCCGTGGCAGTCCATTTTGAGTCATTGATTTAATACATTTTCCATTTGCCCAATGGATTACTTCGCTGACGCTCGTAATGACAAGGAAATGCAATCCTTGTATGGATTATAAGTCTTTTTATTTTGTAGATTGGGTGAAATGTAATGAAACCCAATCTACTACTTTGAAATCCTTTGTTCTTTACAAAATTGTAATGATAAAAAAAAACAGCAAAAAAGAGAGCTTTTCAGCTCCCTTTTTAATTCTTAGAAAAATTAAAAACGATTACATAGCACCTTCAACGATTTTAACAAAGCTGTCAGCTTTCAATGAAGCTCCACCAACCAATGCTCCGTCGATATCTGATTGAGCCATTTGTTCCTTAATAGTTTCGGGTTTTACGCTTCCGCCGTAAAGAATTCTGATTGCATCTGCTGCTTCAGCACCTGCAACTTCTTTAACGGTGTTTCTAATCATAGCGATAACTCTGTTTGCTTCAACAGAATCACAAGTCTTACCTGTGCCGATTGCCCAAATAGGTTCATAAGCAATGATTGATTTTGCAACATCTTCTGCCGTCAAATCTGCCAATGCAGCCTTAATTTGTGAAGCAATATGGTCATCAGTTACGCCTGCTTCTCTTTGTTCAAGAGATTCACCGCAACAAATAATCGGAACCAATCCGTTTGCCAAGATTGCTTTTGCCTTTTTATTAACCATTTCATCTGTTTCTGCGAAATATTGTCTTCTTTCGCTGTGACCGATGATAATGTATTCACAACCTGCATCTACCAACATTTCAACTGATGCTTCACCTGTAAATGCACCGCTCTTTTCAAAATAGCAGTTTTGTGCAGCAAGTCTTACTTTTCCGCAACCGCAATCTTTAAGAGCTTTGTTAGCTACATATAATGATGTAAATACAGGAGCTACAACAACTTCCGGAAGTGAAGCCTTTTCATATTGCTTTAAACCTGCCATTACGTCATTTACCAAATCTTTTGCTTCTGCTTGCAATTTGTTCATTTTCCAATTGCCAGCAATAACGGGTCTTCTTGTCATATTTTTAATCCTCATTTTAAGTACTTTCGGGATAACCCCACACCCACAAAAATACCGCAAACACATTTTTTTCGCAACTTCAAGAAAATTTTTATTCTCTCAGGGGTTATTTTTTTTAAAATTTGTGTCATAATATTATTGCCTCACTCGGGTATTTATTTTGTTCCTACATTATGATTAATCGGGAGAGTAAGCTTCTTATAAGCCATGCAGTATACCTGTCGCTGTAACAGGAAACGGATTGACTTAGGCACTCACCCACCTGCGAGACTCGCAGGCAACAAAATCATGCTCGGGCGGGGCTTTTTCATACAAAAAAAGAGAGCCATAATAGCTCTCTTTTTGTATTAACACTATTTGTGTTATTCTATTTTAAGCCTTAACCACGCTTAAAAACACTATTTGTTGCAAAGCTCTTTATACATTTGATAGTATTCTTTTGCACTCTTTTCCCAAGAATAGTCATAATTCATAGCTGAATTAATCATTGCGTTTCTTGTGTCTTTATTGTGGTAAACGCCGATTGCACAATAAATAGCTTGCATCATATCCCAAGAATCGTATCTCCAGAACTTAAATCCGTTGCTGTTATCCAAAGGATATCCGACAATAGTATTATCCAAGCCGCCTGTTGCACGAACAATCGGAAGAGTACCGTATTTTAATGCAACCAATTGGCTCAAGCCGCAAGGTTCAAACTTCGACGGCATCAAGAACATATCGGAACCTGCATAGATTTTATTCGCCAATTTTCCGTTATAGCCGACGTAAACTCTGATATTATCGGAAGTTTTGCAAAGCCAATCAAGATATTCTTCATAACGTTTTTCGCCCGAACCCAATATAATAAGTTGAGCATCCATGTTACGAAGCTCTTGTTCCGCTGCGTAGAACAAATCCAAGCCTTTTTGGTCAACAAGTCTTGAAACAAAGCCGATAACGGGTTTTTCCGGATAATAAGGAAGGTTAAATTCTTTGCAAAGTTCTTTTTTGCATTCAGCCTTTCCTTTTTCAAAAGTTTTAGTCGTATAGTTTTTCGGAATAGTTTTGTCTTTCGAAGGATCAAAAACGCTGTAATCGATACCGTTTAAGATACCTCTGATTTTGCCTTGATTGCAACGAAGCGTATAATCCATGCCTTCGCCGTATTCGTTCGTCAAAATTTCTTCGGCATATTTCGGAGAAACGGCAACAATTCTATCCGAGTAATTTACGGCACCTTTGAGCCAATTCAAGCTTCCGAAATGTTCGCAACCGTAGCTGTGGAATACGTCACAAATATACATGTTTGCAAAATTTAAAATATCATAATTGTATTGTCCTTGATATGCAAGGTTATGAATTGAGAATACGCATTTTGTATCTTTATAAAATTCGTCATAACGATAGCTGTTTTTCAAATAGATGGGAATCATTGCCGTGTGCCAATCATTGACATGGAAAATATCGGGACGATAACCGATTTTCTTCGCATATTCCAAACAAGCAAGTGAAAAACATACGAAACGTTCTTGTTCATAACGATGGTCAATATTTTTCGGATAAACTTCGTGAGTACAGCCGAAATACTTATAATTTTCGATAAAATAAACGTCAATATCGGTATCGGGCAATTTTGTCGTTCTCAAAGTAAACGTATAAAGTGCATTGCCAAATCTGATTGACATTTCCGACCCCGGAACTTCTTTTATTCCGTACTTTTCCTGATCAATTGAACCGATAAACGGTGCAAAAATCTTAATGTTGCATCCTAATTTGCGAAGTGCTTTCGGCATACTTCCCATAACATCAGCCAATCCGCCGACTTTTGTAAACGGTGCGATTTCAAATGTTGAAAATAAAATATTCATGCTGCCTCCTATTGTTGAGCCAAATATTGTAACGACATCTTTAAAATTTCTTCTGAATTAATCTTTTCTCCGCAAGCTGAAAGTGCATACTTAACAGAATTTTCGACTTCTTCTCTTGAATAACCCAAAGAAAAGAGCACATTTTTTGCATCAATTGCACATTCGGGTTCATCCTGCGGACTTTCTGTAGCTTCGGGGATTAAATAATCCTGACGAGCCAATAATTTATCTTTTAGTTCCAAAACAATTTTCTGAGCTGATTTTTGCCCAATTCCTTTTGCTCTCGCTAATTCTTTGTAATTTTCCTTAATAACAATCCCTATGAGCTCACTCACCGAAAATTCGTCAATCAATGTCAAAGCGGCTTTTACACCAACTCCCGAAACCGTTTGCAAAATTTCAAACAAATCCCGTTCTTCCTTATGCAAAAATCCGCACAATGTCATTGAATCTTCACGATGAATTAAAGAAACATAAATTTTAACATCAGTGTTAATATCCGGCATTTCGGAAAGAGCTCTCTCCGTCGTCTTCGCAAGATAACCGATACCGCCGGTTTCAACGGTGATTGAAATTCCCGTCGGCAAATTTTTCTTTGATGTTAACAGACCTTTAATATAATCGTACATTACAATTATAATAATAACTCATGTTGCGATTTTTTTGCAAATCTTATTTCTGTTCTAATAAAGTATTGTAAATTTCTAACATCTTTTGAGCTTGTTTTTCGTTTTTCAATTTTTTATACGTATAAGCAAGATTGTAGTAAAAATCAGGCTCGGTCGTAAGATAAGAAATTGCCCTCATATATGCCGATTTTGCCCGTGAATACTCATCAAGTGCCAAATATGCGTTGCCTAAATTATACCAAGCATAAGGAAAATCTTTCTTTATTTTTAAACACTTATTATATGCAACAATCGCAGAATAAAATTTATTTCCCTTCAAATGCAAATTACCTAAATTATAATAGGCTTTGTAATTTTTCGTATCAACTGAAATAGCCTTCTCCAAAAGAGTTTCCGCATCTAAATCCCGACCGTAATCTTCCGTAATATTTGCCGCTAATAACCAAATTTCAGAATCCCTTTCGCTTTCAGGAATACACGAAATCAATTGATAAGCTTCCTTTAATCTGTTTGTATTATACAAAACTATAATTTCTTTTTTCAAAACATCAATACTTACCACTTCATCCGCTAAACAAGCTTGCGAAGTAAAAATACAACTTATCAAAAATAACAATATTAAAACTTTTTTCATAACAATATTATATTATCTTTATTTTTCTTTTTTGAGATTTTTTATTACATTTTTTGTAAATAATTGTAAATATTTATACGGAAAAAACCATGAAAAAGTAAATATTTAGGCTCATTTAGCGTTTATTAAAGTATCGGAGATAGAAATGTTAGCAATAGACATAAATTATGCATATCTTAAGAAAACATTCGGAATTGACACGAAACGTCTTAATTCGGCATTTTTGTCAACGATTGATGAATTTATGGAAGCTGAAGCTCTTCAAGGTAATGCTCAAGCAGCAAACTTTGAACGTGACGTGTTCAGCGATCCCGATTCAATTTTGGAATTATATCAATTAACAAGTCCGAAAAACAGATTTTTACTTTTGAAGCAAATGAAACCGGCTCAATTGCAAGAAATTATGCAATATTTAGAGCCTGAAGTTTTGTACAATGCTCTCAGATTTATCAACCAAGATAAATTAACAAAAATTATCAGCGAACTTCCGAAAGAAAAAATTGCGACAATTGTTTTTAACAGCTTTTCTACGGAAAATTTCTTAAAAGTTACAAATGAAAAAGAAATAAATAAATTTTTCCAATCTCCGAAAATTGAAAAAACAAAAATCTTGAATTCAGTTGCAACATTGGAACAAGACAAATTGCAAAGCATGATGGAAATCTTGACCGGTGAACCTTGCAAACACTGCGATTCAAGAGAAGTTCAAGAACAATTAGCAGCTTTGGATGACAGAAAATTCCAAAAAACATTGTTATCATTCACTCCCGAAACAAAATCAGCAATGGTTTTGGGAATGCTTGACGAAAATCCGGAATACTTCTTGGAATTTTCATCAGAAGCTATGATGAAACCGCTTACTCAACTTCAAAAACCGGAATTACTCAAAACATTAAGCGTTCTTGAACCCGAAGACCATTTGGAAATGTTAAAAGAATTGCCGAAAGATGTAATGCCGATGGTCGTTTCTCAAATTGACCCCGAAGTATTTGCTCAAATCTTAAGCAAGAATTTCCAAGAATTATTAAAACAAGTCGCTCTCTAATATAACTAAAGAGCGATTGTGTACCGTATTTTTTTAAGTTAAAGGATTTTTTTATGAAATTATTTATACATTCCATTTTTTCTTTAATTTTTCAAAAGTCTTATCAGACCGCATTTGTACGAGTTCGCTATTAATAAACCTTTTCAAACTGCTTGCTTCGGGCGTTGCTTTAAAGGCAATTCCGTAATATTCTACCGACAACTTTTGCGGAAGAATTTTGTAGCCTTTATAATCCATTAAAAAGCCTTTCAACAAAGCATCATCCGAAACCATTGCATCTGCTTCACCATTCACAAAAGCTTCGTAACATTCTTGTCTTGTTCTGTAACCAATCATAATCGAAGCCGGAGCGTATTTTTTCGGGGTCTTTTCCGCCGTAGACGTCAATCTGACCATAACCCGTCTGTCATTCAAGTCCTTAACCGTTTTAATCGGGCTGTTATTTTTTACGACAATCGTTTGCCCCGTCGTATAATAAGGTTCCGAAAAATCAACAGTCATCATCCTTTGCGGAGTTATTGTCATAACAGATATAACAAAATCGACCTTGCCTTCAGAAACCATTGCGATTGATTCAAATCCGCTTGATTTTACAAATTGGATTTTATTTTCATCTCCAAATTGTGCCAACGCAAGCCTTTTCGCTATATCAACTTCAAACCCGACCGGTTTTCCCGTTTTAGCATCAATATATCCGAACGGCTTCGAGTCTTGACTTACTCCCACAATAAAATAACCACGTTCTTTTGCAGTTTGCAAAACATCCGCTTCTTTTTCTTCTTCCGGTTCCAAAGCACAACCCGTCAGTAAAAATAAAGCCGTTAAAAATATTAAGCAAAGTAACTTTTTCATAAAAACCTCTCCTACGAACATAATAATACAAATAAATCTTTAAACAACCATTTGTTAAAAGTATGACTTTATTTAAAAAAAAGGTATAATCTTAATTATGAAGAAGATTTTTGCAATTTTTATCACTGCCATATTAACAATGGGTGCCGGCTATGAAGGAACATTGCCTGATCTTGAGTCTGAAATGAGCTACAAAATTAAGTCAAAAAAGGTCAAATATCCTCCTTTGAAAACAAGTGATAAAGACCCTAAAAAGCTTCAAAAAGTTCCAAAAGAAGATAAAGAATATGTAGATATCATCATTAAAAAAGGAAGAACGGCAGAATACGTAAAAGATATTCAGCCCGTCATTACACTGCTTGAAAAATTCAAAACATACATCGAGGACGAAAAAAACATACAACTTTTCAACGCCATTGCAAGCAACTACATAGATCACGCTTACTATATCCAAAATAAATATGCAAACCGTCCCGAACATTTTTACGCATCTTATCGTGCAATGATGGCTCTTGCGGAAGAAGCAAGATTGTTAGCCTCAATGAAATCCGAAGGTTTGGTTTATACAAAATACATGCCGTATTCCGATGAAGGTGACACCTACTCTCCCGCAAATATCCGCAAAGAAACCGACAAGCTGTTAAAAGATATTTACGATACCCTCTATGTCCTAAAGAATTTGGATTAACCCGTTCGGCAATGTCCTTTTTCTCTTTTTTGATTATCCTTAATCAAAAAGTGAGGACTCATGAAATATATTTTAACGACAATTTTATTTACGGCACTAATTTTGCCTTGCAACGCTTTCAGCCTTTTCGGTAACAACAGCGGAATTTATCGAAACGATATTGCAAATGCCGAAAGAATTCTTTTCGGACGGAAAAAACCCTTTCATTCTCAAGAAAACAGGCTAAATATGATAGAAAAAGAGCTTTTCGGAACAGTTCAATCAGGAAGCGTTAAAAGCAGAGTTTCTCTCATAAACAAAGTTCTTGCGAACAATGAATACGAAATTTATTCATCTCCCGCAAGAATAAACAGAATAAGAAATAATATTTTTTCAAGCCGAAATTACAACCAAAACGCATACAAAAGAAATATAATCAGAAACGGCAAAATGACCGGCTTCGAACCGCAAGTTCACGTGCCTCCAACCCCGAATTTTTCTCCGACTCGCAACAGAATTAACCAACCTTATCGTAATTTCAACAGAATAAATACAAAAATCCCGCAACCTTTCGGTCACGGGAATAATCGGTTTTAACCAAAGATTTGACAATTAGTCAAATACATACGGCAACAAAGAAGCTTCTCTTGCTCTTTTTACCGCTCTTGCAAGCAATCTTTGGTGTTCTGCACAGTTACCGGTAATTCTTCTCGGAAGAATTTTTCCTGCTTCTGTTAAGTATTTTCTGAGTTTTTGAGCATCTTTGTAATCGATAACTTCGATTTTATCTGCACAAAAACTGCAATTCTTTCTTTTTTTCTTGTCTTGTTGTTCTCTTGCCATTTTATATTCCTTTACTTTCTATCCGTTAAAAGGGGATTTCTTCTTCGCC
>CAZOGS010000077.1:0-7881 GCA_964579375.1 uncultured Muribaculaceae bacterium | reverse complement strand
TTCTTCTTTAACTTCTGCTTTTTTTAATTCAACTTTAGCATTTACTGCTTCTGTTCCTTTAATTGCGGATACGTTCATTTTTCCCCCTTACGGTTTTTACACATTTCCATTAAAACATGAAATAGAATTTTTTTGCTACCTTTTTTTGAAAATATTTACAAAAGTTACTCAAAATATATGATTTTGTGATAATAAATCATCTTAAATCAAATTAATTTATTCTTGTTCCGCTTTTTGAGAATTTTCTTTTTCCTGTTTTTCTTGTTCTTCTTTTTCCTTTTGTTGCTCTTCTTCTGCGGCTTTTTTTCTTTCTTCCGCTTCTTTTCTTTTCTCTTCGGCTTCTTCCTCTTTCATTTTCCTTGCATAAAATTCTCGGCGGAAGCTTCTGCTGAGCTCATCAGGCATATTTGAATATACAAGAGCTTCTTCCTGTGTAATTTTATCTTCCATCGTCAATTTCAAAAGAGAATCGTTCAAAGAAACAATGCTCGGATTATTAGCATTCATAAGTTGATAAATTCCTTCAACTTCGTCTTTTCGGATACAATCCAATACTGTCGGATTTGTAAGAACAATTTCCGTTGCGGCAAATCTCTTCTTTAACTTAGGAGAATAAACCAATTTTTGTGCAATTGTTCCTTTTAAGTTTTCGGCAATTTCGTGACGTACATTGTCGTGATCATTTTTATCAAACATATTAACTATTCTAATAATCGTTTGAACAGCATCTGTTGTATGCAAAGTTGAAATTACTAAATAACCCATACTTGCGGCTTTTATTGCCAAGTTTGCGGTTTCTCTGTCCTGAATTTCTCCGAGGAAAATTACATCGGGATCCTGACGAATTGCATATTTCATACCGTCGGCAAATGTCGGTGTATCAATACCGATTTGACGTTGAGAAATTAGTGATTTTTCTGATTTGATAACATATTCGACAGGGTTTTCTATTGTCAAAATGTGTCTTTGATAATTTTTATTATACCAATCCAAAATCGCCGCAACGGTTGTAGATTTGCCCGAACCTGTCGGTCCCGTTACAAAAATCAATCCGCTTTTTGCCTTTAAAATTTGATTAATCAAATCCGGAAAATTTAGCTCCGACAACGTTCTTGCTTTCAAAGGAATAATTCTCAAAACAAATGACGGCTGTCCTAATTGCAAGCTGTAATTTACACGAAATCTTGATACTTCGGGAAGTTCATATACGAAATCCAAATCGGTAATTTCCGAAAGTTGTGATTTGTATTTTGCAGGTGCAATTTCACCGAAAACACTGTCTAATTCTGCTTTTGTCATACTCGGCAGGGATAATTTCATCATAATTCCGTTTCTGCGAATTAACGGGGCTTCTCCAACCCTCAAATGAATATCCGACGCACCTAATGCAACTACTTTTTTAAAAAAATCTTTTATCTCTATCATTTTTAACAGCCATCCTTCTTAAATTTAATTTTCTTATTTCTAAGAATAAAAAACAATAATTTTAGAGCGATTTTTACATTTTTTAATTATAATAAAAACGGAATTAAGAAGAGGACTATATGAAAAAGATTTTTGTTTTAATTGCGGCAATCATCTCATTTGCGATTTTGCCTGCAAACGCAATTGTTACTGATGATACGCAAAACGGATACATTCAAAATCAAATTAACCAAATTGGTTTTAGAATTTTAAATGCAAATAAAATACCGCACAGAATTACATTTTTCTACAACAACAATGCAAAAACCGTAAATGCATATTCTGCGTTTTTTGACAGAAGTATTACAATTTACAAAGGGATGATATTAATTGCAGATGATGATGACGAGATTGCGGCTGTTTTGGCACACGAAATTTCTCACAGCGTCGACGGCTATCAAGGTATTTTCAGAGGTTATTTTCAAGAAGTAAAATACATTCTTTCTCCTAAAAAATATGAATACAAAGCTGACAAAAGAGCCGTTGATTATCTCGTAAACGCAGGCTACAACCCGCTTGCCATTATTGTAATGTACAATAAATCCATGGGGCAATATAGATACGATGTTCTTAGCTCACACCCGCTTTCAAGCAGAAGACTTATGGAAGTTTATGAATATATTTACGAAAAATATCCCGCTTTCCTCGCTAACAACAAGTATTCAGACAACATCTATTATCAAAACTTTCTGTTAACTTCAGAAAAAAATCGTAAAAAGTTAGAACAAAAAATCAAAACAAAATCAAAGAAACGCCTGAAATATGACTAAATCTTTGATTAAAAAACTTTTAATTTCCCTCACTATCTGCATCTTTACCGCTTCTTCCGGTTGCCTTGCATCCGAAGATACGATAACGGACGGGCTTGCGGAAAATTTGGGCAAAGAAGGTCTTTTTCTGCCCGAAATTGAGCAAAATCAAATACCCGATTTTCTAATTACGGAAGATTTTATTCAAAAAAATTCCAAAGAAATTAACGTATCTCAACCCAAAATCGAAGATTTTCTTATTACCGACGATTTTATTTTGAAAAATTCCGACAAAATTTTTATCTTCAAACCTTATTATCACGATTATTTTGCGGAACATTCTCTGAAAAAATACAAAAATGTTGTTTACAAAAGAAAAACATATAATTATCAAAACATTCACCACACCTATATAAAAGTACATTCCGCTCGTGACATTTCAACTAAACATGCAATTAATGCAGGAGATGAAGTGTATTTTTATGTCGATGAAAATGTTCAAAAAGACGGAAAAACAATAATAAACAAGGGTGAAAAAATCACGGCAAGAATTGCAACCATATCGGAAAGCGGTCTGTACGGGATTCCTGCCGACATTATCATTGGCGATTTTCAACTCGGAAACATCCCGATTTCAGGGGAAATAACAAAAGAAGGCTTTACCCACACATATTGGATTATTCCTGTTTCAAACGTTGCAAGTTTCTTTATCCCTTTTTCTGGGCAACTTTTCAGATTTATTCACGGAGGTCACGCAAAAATTAAAACAAAAGATGTCTTTGAACTTCAGCTCCCCGACGATTATACGGAAGAGGCTCAAAAGAACAATGAAAAATGAAATTCTAAGGGATAAAATCCTTTTAAACTCGGGAAGAAATTGTCTTAAATATATTCTAAAATCGTATGAAATCGAGCAAATCAATGTTCCTTACTACATTTGCCCCGTTGTAAGACAGGCAATAAATGAAGAAAATGTAAAAATGAAATTTTATCATATCGATAAAAATTTTTTACCGACCGAAGATTTTGCCGAAAACGAATACATCTTATATCCGAATTATTTCGGGCTTTGCAACCGACAAGCGGAATATTTAACAAAAAAATATAAGAATTTAATCAATGACAACGCTCACGCCTTTTTTGCCCCTAAAAACGGCATAGCTTCATTTTCTTCTCCGAGGAAATTTTTTAACGTCAACGATGGTGGAATTTTAGATATTGACAAAAAACTTGATGAATTTTTTGAACAAGACCTCGATAGAAATATCGTTATCACTGATTTTGACAGTTTTTGCAAAAATGAAATTTCAATAGACAACGAACCCATAAAAATAATGAGTCAAAAAACACAAAATTTACTAAAAAATGTTGATTTTGAACAAAAAATGCAAAAAAATCGTCAATTTTTTGCAAAAATCGACCAAAAATTGAAAAAAAACAATATTTTGAATTTTGAGATTTCAAACGAAGAAGTTCCGATGTGCTATCCGTTTTTGTCAAAAAATTTTAAAGATACCGAAAAGCTTGCAAATAAACTTGAAAATGCGGGGATTTACCTGATTAAATACGGAACAAATCTCCCCGCAACTTACCCCGAATATGATTTTACAAAAATTTTAATGATACCTTTAACAGAAAAAACCGCAAAAATTTTTAACAAATTTTTTGACAATGATTTCGATAAATTATGCTAAAATCATAAAAAAGGATAAATTATGGACGAAACAAAATTAATAACCCACTCAAAATTTTTGGATTTTAAAACCGCAAAGAGTCCCTCAGGACACGATTGGTATTACGTAAAACGCACCAACGACAAGCCATCACACGACAGTGCGGTCGTTATTACAACCCTCGTAAAAAAAGACGGTGAATACAATTTTCTTTTCTTAAAAACAAAACGCCCGCCCGTTTACGGCGAAAATAAAGCTCCGTTTTGTATCGAGTCACCTGCCGGTTTAATCGGAGATATCGATAAAAATGAAACGCTCGAAGATTGTGCAAAAAAAGAACTTTTGGAAGAAGCGGGTCTTGCTGCCGACAAAATTTTCACTGAACTGATAAACAGCTCAACATCTGCCGGTTTATCCTCGGAAACATTGAGTTACGTCACTGCAATTGTTGAAAATTACAATGTAATTTCACAACCCGTTTCAGATGGCGGAATTATTTACGAAAGATTTTTCGTTCCCGCAAAAAACATTCGCCAATATATCGACGAACTTAATCAAAATGAAAATTCCGTTGCGGCGGCAACACTTTGCGGTGTATTTTTAGCACTAAAAAGATTATAATTCGTAACAATTTGACCGATTTTAGTAAGTCCTGTAAACTGTTCTTATAGTGACGTTTGGAAATATTCAAATGTCGGGCAGAATTAAAAATGAGGAAAAATATATGAAAAAAGCAGCAATGTTTTTAACGGTTATGGCAATGTTTGCAGCAGCTCCTGTTTTCGCAGACGGTTTGGTTTTTGACCCAGAAACATACAACGCAAACACTGAAGCGGCTACGGCAAATAAATACAAAACTCAAGGTACTTACGCTTCGGCACCGGTCGATACAAAAAAGACAACAGATGTTTCCGACGTAACAACAAGACAAAACAACAATATGCAAAATGCTCTCTTTGAACTTGATTCCGCTCAAGTCGATTTGAGAAACCAACTCCTCGAACACAGAGCAAAATATACGGAAATTGATAATCAATACAAAATGATTAAAGAACAAAGAAAGCTTCAAAATCAAACTGTTAAAGACTTTGAAAAAAGAATTAACAATATCGAAAAAACTAAAAATCAAATCAGAAAAAGCATGAATTTGCAATAACAAAAATCTTAAAAAATCGGGTGTTACAGCCCGATTTTTTTATTATTAATTCAAAATATACCGCTTTAATTCATCAAAAGAAAGATTATTAATCTTCAAAACGTGGTTTTTATACTCATTTAGCATTTCTTCAAATTTTGCATAATCGGGATTTTTTTCAACTACATCAGACTTTGCACTATGAATTTCCGAAACAAAAATATCCCCGTTTTCATCGACTTTAGCATCCGTAAGTCCGCTCTCCGAGAGAATATTTATGCCTGTTTTCGTAATTTCATCATCAAATAACAACGCACGACGCATTGATTTTAACGATGCTTTTCCGTCCAATGATGAAACGGTATACTTCAACATTCCCGCTATTTTTGACAAAATCAAATCAGTTTTCGGAGCAGGATAATTCATTAACAAAATTTCTTTTACGCCCGCATCAATTATTCTTTTTAAAAATTCCAAAGAAGGCGGAACGTCAATCAAAATAACCATGTCGCAAGATTTTGGCAAATCATCCCGAGAAAAATTTTTACCTTCCGCTGCCTCAAATTTTTTAAAATATTCAATAATATCAGGTTGTTCTGTAAAAATCATAACAGACTTCTTTGTCCGTTCCAAAAAATCCGCAATCTTGTCATAACCGCCGATTTGATTTCGACAATCAATGATTTTTACCTTGAGTTTTGCGTCTTCTTTCGGTGCGTTCGGTAAAATAAAATCTTTTATCAACAATTGCACGGAAATTTTTCCGTTAAACTCATTAATTTCAGGAGAAAAAACTATTTTAACGGGGTCAAATTTTTCCGCACGAAACTCATTTGTATTCCACTTTATGCACTCTAAAGACTTTCCGTCTTTGTCACAACAAAATAACTTCAAATGATTTTTGAGTTGCCCCATGAACTTAAAATCAGCAACTTGCAAATCTTCAATCGCAAACAACGGGGTCGGATTTTCCGCACCAAAAGGCTCGAGGCGTTCAATAGTGTGCACAAAATCAACATTAACATCATCTGCTGAAATTTTTAAATCGATATCTAAAATATTGGGCAAAACCTCACCGTTTGTCTGCCGTTGAACACTTTCATCAATAGCTTTTCGAACATCCTCAAATTTCACCGTTTTTTCGTCAAACGAAAATCCGCCCGCAAATTCGTGCCCGCCACCGCCTAAAAACAACTCCTTGTTGTCCTCAATAATCCGATAAATGTTAACTCCCTGCAAGCTACGACAAGAACAACGATAGATATCTCCGTCTTTTCTCATCACAAACGCAGGTTTTGCATAGGCTTCGACCATTTTTGATGCCGTTAGTCCGATAATTCCGACATGCGTTTCCTCATCACAAATAACAATTGAATGTTTGTACAAATCCAAAGACTCTTTAACGATTTTATCCGCACGTTTGAAAGCTTCATCACACAAGCGTTGACGGGTTTCGTTAACTTCATTGAGCTTTTTGGTAATCAAATCAATTTCGTATTCTTCATCCGAAATGAGTAATTTAAACGCCGTTTCCGCACCGTGTTTTTCTAATCTTCCAACGGCATTTAATCTTGGAACCGCCGTGAAAGCAACCGTTTCGGATTTTATGCCCGAAAAATTCTTTACACCCGCATTTTCAAAAAGCCTTGTAATTCCCAAATTAGTCTTATTCCGTATCAACTTTAATCCGGAATATACAATTCTTCTGTTTTCAAACAACAACGGCACAATATCACCAATCGTCCCGACTGCCGCTATCGGCAAAATTTCTTCAAAAAATTCCACACAATTGTACTCTTGTAAAATTGCCGTTGCCATCTTTAAAGCAACACCCGCTCCCGAAAGATAACAAAGACTTTCGATATCCATTGATGATAATTTTTCATTCAATGAACCTTTTGCCTTCGGATTAATTATTGCAAACGCTTCGGGCAATTCTTCCGGTGCTTCGTGGTGATCGGAAATTATAACATCCGTCTTAAATGTTTGAGCAAGCTTTACCTCGGAAACATTCGAAACTCCGCAATCTACCGTAATAATTAACTTCGCCTTTTGTTTGGAAATTAATTTTACTATTGCGTTATTGTTAAGTCCGTGGCTTTCCTCATCTCTATCAGGCAAATAATAATCTACATTTGCCCCGATTTTCTTTAAAGTCTTGTACAAGATTGCGGTGCTCGTAACCCCATCCGTATCAAAATCACCGTAAATCACGATTCTTTCCTGATTTTTCACCGCAAGTTTTACCCTGTCTATAACTTTTTCACTGGCGTTAAAAACAGAAAAAGGCAAATAATCATATTTTTCGGGATTTAAAAATATTTCAGCCTTTTCATCAGAATTTATATTTCGAGAGAGCAATAATTTTGCAAGAAGAGGACTTTCTTTTTCTATTGAAAGTCTACCTTCTGATTGCCTGTATTTCCACGATTTCATAACTTCTTGTAATCACCTTCTTGGTAATCATCGTCTTCATCGTCCTCGTCATCGAAATCAAAATCTTCATCGTCTTCTTCAAGCTCAGGAACTTCCTTAATCTTATCAACGACCATTTTTGCCATTTCTTTTGCAACAAAGCTTTGAACTTCTTCATCAGACTCTTCCAACAAAGTTATTGCGGCGTGCAAAGTCTTATCAATGTCATACCAACGGCTGTGTCCCTTACTGACCAATCCGTCATCAACGGCATCTATTAAGTCCTCAACGCTTGAATATTCACTGTATGCAAGGTTGTGCTCAATTATAATTTTGATAATATTCAGAGCAACTTTAATCTGTGTTTTGTCGTCAGAATATTCCAAAGTCCGCATCGAACGGGACAAGACAGGGTCTTTGTCATACCAACGTCTGACATTTTCGC
>CAZOGS010000076.1:4903-7887 GCA_964579375.1 uncultured Muribaculaceae bacterium | reverse complement strand
AGGGTGAAACCCGAAGGATCTGTTTTGTTTTGCCAACACACTGAACACATTCTACCCTACAATTCCGTATTAGAAAGAAATCAAATCATTTATTTATTTGCGGTGATTTTTGCTTTCAAGGGCAGTTTATTTATTTTGGCAAGGCAAACAGCTTCCGTCGAAAGCTCGGGAAACGCAATAACCTCATAGCTTTTAAAGGAAGAAGAAAGCAACGTCGCAATTCCTCCTTCCGCTTCAAAATAAACCGATTTTTTCGCTCTGATGTAATCTTTTGCCTCTTGAGAACGATCACCTTTTCCTATTGTCGCAAGGATTTGCGGAAATTCAGGTAAAAATTTATCCATTCTCTTTGATGTTGTAGGTCCAATCGGTCCGACAATTTCATCAGGAGCCGCCGAACAAGGTGCCGCATAAAAAATAATTTTATTCTCAATATCAAACGGCAAGGGCTTGTTTAAATTTTTATACTCTAACATTTTTTTGTGAGCGGCGTCCCGAGCAATCAAAATTTCGCCCGAAAGCAGAATATCTTCACCCTCTTTTAAATTTCTGACGGTTTCAATATCGGCAGTATTTACTTCCCTTGCGGAGCTTTCAGCGGTTTTAATATTCTCAAAATTTTTAACCTTTTGAGAATACCGAACATCACCGTTCACTATCGTTGCCGTTGCAATTCTTAAAGAATGACAATTAAACGCAACTGCCACGGGCAAACTTGCCATATGGTGATTTTTTGCGGTAATTTTTAAATCAGCAACAAGAAAATTATCCTCTGCCGTTTCATTAACTTTTTTCAAAATTCGCTCGGACAACTCGGGCATGTCGTTTTTATCATAAAAATAAGCCTTTTCAGCTACAGCCATAACACTTTCCGCACCGCTTCCGACAGCTACAGAAATATAGCAAGGCGGGCAGGCATTTTTTGCCCGTTCAATAATAATTTGAGCAACTTTGTCGACAAATTCATCTTCCGTCGTTGAAGGAAGCATCATTTGCACTTCCGAAACATTATCACAACCGGCACCTTTTAACAAAACCTTGACAGTCAATTTATTCCCCGAAACGTACTCTACATCTACAAGAGCAGGGGTGTTTGTTTCGGTATTTTTTCCCGAAAGAAATTCATTCTCCACAATAGATTTTCTGAAAAATTTCTCAACATAACATTTTTTCACGCCCTCATTGATAGCCGTTATCGGGTTTGAGGAAAAAGAAATTTCATTGCCGACTTCCAAAAAGACGTGAACCGTTCCCGTATCTTGGCAAAGCGGTCTTTGAATTTTGTGTGCGTTTTCGGCATTTTGCAGAATATGAGCAAGTTTCAGTGACTTTGTTTCTTTATACTTAGATAAAACCTTTTCATACGGATAGGGCGAAAGCTCCTGCCCTGCCTGCAAACACAAATTATAAACAACTTCTTTTAAAACTTCACAATCAATAATGTTCATAAAAAACCGCCTTCTTGCTTATTATAGCCGATTTTGTAAAAATTCAAAAGAATAAAATTCGGGCATGGTGTATAATTGTTTTATGCCACATTTTTTTATAAAAACAGAAAACATTGAAAATAATCAAATAAAAGTTGAGGAAAAAGAGCTTTTAAATCACCTCATAAACGCCCGTCGTGTTAAAATCGGCGAAAAGGTTTTGTTTATTGACGAAAACAAAATCCAATATGTGACAAAAATTTCTGAAATTGAAAGAAAATTTTTGGTTGCGGAAATTTTGGAGAAATACCCCTCTTTTCGGGAATTAGAGGTCGATATAACGGTTGCAAGATGCGTTCTGAAACAAGATGCGGATTTTTCGGCAATTCAAAAAGCTACAGAATTGGGCGTAAGAACAATCATTCCGCTACTTTGCGACAATTGTGCAATAAAAGAAAGTGTGGTGCGGGCGAAGTCGGACAAATTTCAAAAAATTGCCGATGAATCGGTAAAACAATGTGAACGTGCAGATTTTCCCGTTGTATTACCACCGTTAAAGTTAGATGATTTTTTGACCAACCAAGCCAAAAATCACGACAAAATTTTAATCTTTTCCGAACGAGCGAAAAATTACGGAATAAAAAAATATTTTGCTCAAAATCCTTATAAAAAAGGGGATAAAATCCTTGCCGTCATCGGTTGTGAGGGTGGTTTTTCCGACAGAGAATTTGAACTTTTTGAAAAGCTTAATTTACAAGAAATTTCTCTCGGAAAATTGATTATGAGGGCTGATACAGCACTGACGGCAGCAATTTTCGGGATAATTCAAGAGGTTAGCGATGTATAACATCAAAGAAATTATTCAAAATGATGAATTTATTAATCTCATAAAGCCTTTTGTTCAAGATGTTGAGTGCTATCTCGTAGGTGGGTTTTTAAGGGATTTGGCGACAGGAGAAATTTCTCACGACAGAGATTTGATTGTAAAATCCGATATCGCAAAAAATCTTGCTAAAACCATTGCCGACGGAACAAACTCTCATTTTGTACCGCTTGATGAAGAAAATAAAATTTACAGGGTCGTCATGCCCGACAAGACTAACTATTTCGACATTTCGGCAATGCTTGAAGATGACATTGATAAAGATATTCACCGTCGTGATTTGACGATAAATTCGCTTGCTTATGATTTAAAAAATGATGAAATTGTTGACAAAGTCGGTGCGATTAAGGATTTTGAAAATAAAATTTTAAGAACGGCGGATTTGAAAAATTTTGTTGATGACCCGTTGAGAATGCTTCGAGTGTACAGGTTTGCGGCAAAATATGATTTTGAAATCGATAAAGAATTAAAAATTTTTATTCAAAATAATCTTAATTTGATGGAAAAGCCGGCAAAAGAACGTGTAAACACAGAGATTATGAAGCTTTTTGAGGCAAAATATTCGGATGTTGCACTTTTGAAAATGGATGAAGTCGGACTGTTGGACAAGATTTTTCCGGTTATGAAAGAGGTTAAGACAATTCCTCCAAACACGCATCATCACTTGGATTTAC
>CAZOGS010000076.1:3389-4803 GCA_964579375.1 uncultured Muribaculaceae bacterium | reverse complement strand
ACTTAAAATTTTACAGAAAAATGTACCCGTATTTTGAAGATGTGATTATTCTTGCAATGGCGGACAGGCTTTCCGCAATGGGTGAAGCGATAACTTACGATATGGTTGTTCAAAATTTGGCAAACCTTTCGATTTTGCTTGATGAATGTTTTGAGTTTGGTACGGCGGAAGCGAAGCCGAAACCCATTTTAACGGGCAATGAAGTTATGGATTTCACGGGATTAAAGCAATCAAAAGCCCTCGGCGATATAGTTAAAGCTTTGTACTCAGAACAGCTTGACGGAAACATCACAACGAGAGAAGAAGCGATTGAATTTGTGAAGAAAAAGACATAATCCGCCCCGAAAATTTGTAAAAAATAAGTTTTTTTAGCATAATAAACTCAGTAAAATTAAAAAGGATATTGAAATGAATTCAGTTTTAGTAGTCGGAACAGTCGGCAGAGATGCGGAAATAAAATATTTTGAGTCAGGCAAAAGCAAGACATCATACTCACTTGCGGTAAACAGATGGGACAGCAAAACTAAAGCTGAAGTTACCGATTGGTTTAACATTGATGATTGGGATAAGGCTGAATTAGCGTACCAACACGCTAAAAAGGGAACTTTATTATGGGTAGACGGCAGATTGACGGTCAACAAATACAACGGTAAAGAGTATTATTCAATCATTTCATCAAAATTCAAAGTTTTGAGAAGAAAAGCGGAGAATATGTAATGTTATTCTCAGACGGTGTTGCAATTATTGCAGACGACTTGACGGGTGCAAACGATACGGCGTTGCAATTTCACTTAAAAGGTTGCAGTGTACAGGTTTTAACAAATTATAAAAACATTGAAAAAGCCCATGAGAACACGCAAGTTTGGGCTGTTTCAACGGAAAGCAGAAATATTGAACCCGAAGAAGCAAAAGAACGTGCAAAAGAAGCAACAACTTCACTTTTGAACGATTTAGGCATTGAATACCTTTATAAAAAGGTTGATTCAACAATTCGTGGCAACATCGCAATGGAAATCATGGGTGTTATTGAAGCAAGTGACTATGAAGCGGCACTTGTCATGCCCGCATTCCCGAACGAAGGAAGAATTACGGTCGGCGGATATCATCTGTTAAAGGGTGTACCGATTGAACGCACTGAATTTGCCCGTGACCCCGGAGCTCCGATTTATGAATCGCATATCCCGACAGTTTTAAAAAACGGATTACCGGCTGACGAACAAGATTTGGTTGCCTTAATTGAACTTAACACGGTAAAACAAGGTGCAGGTCCGATTTTGGCGAAACTTAACGAGTTGATTGCCTCGGGTAAAAAATTAATCGTTGCGGATGCACTTTCTTCGGTAGATATTGAGCAAGTCATGCTTGCACTCAAAAAGTGCAATACGAAGATTTTGCCTTGCGGTTCGGCAGGTGC
>CAZOGS010000076.1:0-3289 GCA_964579375.1 uncultured Muribaculaceae bacterium | reverse complement strand
TGCTTGCACTCAAAAAGTGCAATACGAAGATTTTGCCTTGCGGTTCGGCAGGTGCCGCACAAGCAATGTGCGACATTATTTATCCCGAAGTTAAATACGAAAACCAACCGATTGAAATACCAACTTTGCCGAAGTTGATTGTTTCGGGGTCGGCTTCAGAACTTGCATCAACGCAAATCAAAAGATTGTCAAGCGATGAGGATGTTGAAGATATTTACGTCATTGACATTACACCGGAACAAATTTTGGGTTCGGAAAGTGATGATATAATCGAACGTGCCGTGAAAAATCTTACCCGCACAAACACGGTTGTCATCCACACTTCGGAGCTTTTCAGAAATCCCGATGCGATGACTGTTATGCTTTTTGAAAAAGAAATTTCAAGAGAATCGTTTATTTCAATGATTTGTGATTATCTTGCGGAAATTACGCAGGTCATAACTTCTCAAAGAGATGTCATTTTAATAACAGTCGGCGGCGAAACTTCTTATAAATGTTTGCACGCTTTAGGGGTAAATTGCTTGCAAATATTGGATGCGGTCGCTCCCGCAATTCCGCTTTGCGAAGATGTCAACAAGCATTTAATTGTTACTAAATCCGGCAATTTGGGCAACGCAAAAACACTTATCGACGTTCTTCAATACTTTGAAAAAGACAATGATTAATTCGGGTAATAAAAGCCCTCAAAATGTTATATTTTGGGAGAATTGAACTTTTCTCAAAAAGTGGTAATATTATTTTGAGGTGAATATGTTTACATTCTTTTTGGCATTTTCCATTACTTTTGCACTGATTTTGTCGGTCGGAGGGTATTTTTTGCCGACAATTATCGCAATTATGAGGAAAAAGAAAAACACTCTCGCTATTTTTATCGTCAATTTATTTTTCGGAATGACCTTTATCGGTTGGATTGCGGCCCTAATTTGGTCATTAATGTACGAAGATAAAGACTACATTTAGTCATTTTTTTGTTGACTATTTTTCAAAAAACATTATTCAAAAAATATGATTGAATGTTTAAAAAAATTAATTAACAAAAAAGATGAAAAAAAGGTCGATGTACTTGAAAGAATTGACGAAATGTACAATTCTCTCACCACGGATGAGATAGTAATTTGCGTCGGAAACGATTTAATTTCTTCTGAACAAAATCTGAGCGGAAAAATTGAAACGTTAAGAGAAAATCTTTTTGAGGCATGCGGTTTTATTCTTCCCGCAGTAAGGGTTGTGAACAAAACGTGTTTGCAGGAAAATGAATACCATTTTCAAATACAGGGAAATATTGCTTTCATAGGTTTTTCACTGTTCAGCGAAGAAGATGCCGTGGCTGAAATTTCACAAAACTTTGAAATGGCATGCGTAGAGCATATTTCGGAAATATTTTCCAATCGAATGACCGAAAAATACATCGAAAGCGTAAAGCGTGAAAACGCTTATCTTGTTTGGAATTTATCCAATATTCTTCCCGTTTGGGATTTAAAAACGATTTTGACAGACCTTATAAAAGAAGGGAAATCGATAAAAAACATTACCTATATTTTTGAGAAAATCTGCGAAATCACGGGCAAACAAGGTGACGGCAATTATACGACCGACCCGCACAAAATTTCTAAAAAACTCATCAAACACTTGTCTTTCAGGTAACGAAAAGCCTATTTTTGACTAATCGTCACAAAAGCTGTCAACCGTTATATTTTAAGTTTTAAAGAAAACTTAAAAATCCCGTTTGATTTCACGTCAAATCCGAATAAACATCATTTACAAAAGATGTTTATCCTTTATAATAGAAGAGGCTCGTCACGAACAGACAGGATTGCGGAAATGAACGGTATTGAGAAAATAAATGTATGCGTTGCTTGCGATAACAATTATGCGAGATATGCAGCGGTTGTTATTGCTTCCGTGTTAAAAAGTGCAAACGCAGACGACAAGCTTTGTTTTTACGTTTTAGACGGCGGTATTGAAGATGAAAACAAAGAAAAAATTTTGAGCCTAAAATCCGTTAAAGATTGTGAAATTAATTTTGTAAAAATTGATAACGAGATGTTCTCAGAATATTTATCAATCAAGACGCACTCCTACATTTCAATTCCGACTTATTATCGTTTAAAATTGCCGACCTTGTTACCCGATGTGGATAAAATCATTTATTTTGACTGCGATATGGTCGTAAATACAAGCTTGAGAGAGCTTTTTAATGTTGAAATGGATGATTGTGTTGTTGCGGGTGTTCACGATATCAAGACCAAAATGGTAGAAAACAATCCGACATACGTAAATGCGGGAATGCTTGTTTTTGATGTTAAAAAGATGGCTGAAATTGGTATCGAAAAGCAGTTTGCGGAATGGACAAGAGAACATTTTGAAACGATAAAATTGGGTGACCAAGAAATTATCAACGAAGTTTTAAAAGGGAAAATAAAAATTGTCGCCGATGAGTGGAACGTTCAGTCGAGCAACTTTGTAAACCGTTCGAGTTACACAAACAATCCGAGAATTATCCATTTTGTTTCAAGCAAAAAACCGTGGCACTTCGGTTCGTTCAGCTATCACAAAGATTATTATTTCAAGTATTTACAGCTTACTCCGTGGGCTTTGCAAACAAAAGAAGATAAGGACTATTGGATAACGAAAAACAAAATCTGTTCATTTTTCGGATATTTAAAATATCGTCCGTTGTTCTTTTTACGTCCGAGGTTTTATAAAGCTGTCTTTCACACATATTTGAAAGACACACTCTCAAAATTATTTTCAATAAAAGAATATAACTTAACGCACAAATTGATGTATTTAATGGGTATAAAAATCAAATATCCGAAGTTGAAATACCTAAAATTACAACACCTAAATCCTTATTACGGCTACAAAAAGAACAATGTTGATATAACAACTATTCCACCTGCCACAGGTCAAATCAGAGATATTCAACTTGCAAATCTTGCCCTGTTAAAAGAGTTGGATTATGTGTGCAAAAAGCAAGGTTTAAAATACTGGCTTGATGGTGGCACACTTATGGGTGCTGTTCGTCACAAAGGATTTATACCTTGGGACGATGACATTGATACAGCGATGTTACGAGAAGATTACGAACGAATTATTGCCGAATTCAACAAAACTACTCGCAATCCAGATATTTTTGCTGGCTATACATTAGATAGAAATAACAATCTACTAATAAAAATTCAACACAAAAAATGCAAATATCTATTCTGCGATATTTTTCCTTGGGATAATTATGGAGAACTCTTATCAACAGAAGAAGAAATTGCTAAAACAAAGCAAATTAAAG
>CAZOGS010000075.1:0-8000 GCA_964579375.1 uncultured Muribaculaceae bacterium | reverse complement strand
TTATTTGAATGAGTATTTTTTGCCGAAAATACTATATTCTAATAATGTGGGAGAAAGGTAAGTATGGTTGACGACAGCAAAAATAAGAATAAAGCTTCAACAACAAAGAAAAACATCTTTGAAAAAAGTCAAACATCTCATATTCCTATGGGACAATACGTTCCCGTGCACAAAGTTGCCGATAAACTGACAAAAGAAGAATTATCAAAAATTGATGCAAAGGATTTTTTGAAAAAAACTCCCCAATCAAATCCGTTTGAGAAAAAAGTTGAGCCGACACATACATTGTGTTTTTATGACGGTGATTATTTAAAAAATCAAACGTATGAAGAATCTAATCTTTACTCGTTTTCGGGTAATATGTTTGTCAGATTTTTAAAAATAATTTTTTTCAATCTTCCGATTGTAAATTTTTTGTACCTCAAATTAAAAGAGTCAAAAATAAAAGATTCCATATCTACGCTTAATTCTTTAAACTGCAATGTTGACAGATATGCAAAACATTTTGAGGGTAAAAGCATTATCAATGAACAAAAATACCAACAAATTTGTTCCGAATTAATCAGAGCAAACAATATTCAATCTCAGATTAAAAGAGATATTTTGCAGGATTTTTAAAAATTTTTTATTACAAATCTATAACATGTCTTAAAAAATCAAAAAATTTTCTTTACTATTTTTTGTATTTTCTATACTATGTTTTTATAAAGCGGTAGACAAAGAATGGTTAGAATATCCTCGAAATACCGTGATTTCAAGTCAGGAAGAGCTTTTTAAGCATTTTGAATTGATAAAAAGAGGATTAGACATATAAGATTTATTTCTGGAGGTCTTACAAAATGTACGATAATTTCACACAAGGCATCACACCTGCAAGAATTAAGGTTATCGGTGTCGGTGGCGGTGGCGGAAACGCAGTTAATCGAATGATTGAAAACGACATGGAAGGTGTCGAATTTTGGGTTATGAACACTGATAAACAAGTGTTAGACAGAGCAAAAGTTGAAGAAGATCACCGCATTCAACTCGGTCAATCCTTGACACAAGGTTTGGGTGCAGGCGGAAACCCGTCAATCGGTGAACAAGCTGCAAAAGAAAGCCAAGAACAAATTGCACAAGCAGTTGAAGGTGCGGATATGGTATTCATTACCGCAGGCATGGGCGGCGGCACAGGCACGGGTGCATCTCCCGTAATTGCACAAATTGCTAAAGATTCAGGTGCTTTGACAATTGCAGTTGTTACGAAACCTTTCTCTTTTGAAGGTAAGAGAAAAATGAACTTCGCCGTTGAAGGTTACAACAAACTTAAAGACGAAGTTGACTCAATCATCGTTGTTCCGAATGAAAGATTGCTTGAAGTTGCAGGAAATAAAGCTACTTTGATGGATGCGTTCACAATTGCCGATGCAGTTTTGACAAGAGGTGTTCAAGGTATTTCCGATATCGTTGCACTCCCCGGTGTCGTAAACGTAGACTTCGCAGATGTTAAGGCAATTATGAAGAACTCAGGTACAGCCTTGATGGGTATCGGTGTAATGTCCGGCGAAGGCAGAGCTGTTCAAGCCGCTAATGCCGCTATCAACTCACCGCTTATCGAATCTTCATTGAAGGGTGCTACAGGCGTTATCGTTAACGTTACGGGCGGTTCAGATATGACGTTGTTTGAAATTAACGCAGCTTCACAAGTTATCCAAAAAGAAATTGCAGACGATGCAAACTTCACATTTGGTGCCGTTATCAACGAAAACGTTATGAACGCAAGCGAAATTCAAGTTACTGTTATTGCAACAGGTTTTGATATGAAACCTGCTCCGGAAAACCCGAAGCAAACTGAAAAATTGAACGTAAGTGATTTTTTCAGCGGTAAAATGAACAACAACCAAAATGTTGCTCCGAAAGCTCCGGCAGCTCCGCAACAACAAGCACCTAAAACTGAAACTAAAACTGATTTCCCGATTAATTACGGAAATCAAAATAACAACAACAATGCTCCCAAGACGGTAGATATTGATCTTCCTCCGTTCTTGAAATAGTGTAAGACTAACAGAAGAAGGGTAACGAAAAAGTTACCCTTTTTTTTATACAAAATTTATTAATTTCTGAATGGTTGTACAGCTCTGTCTAAAATTCCGAGGCAATAGGAAATTGTAATTCCGTAATTTGTTATCGGAACGCCTGCCGCTTTGGATTTTGTAATTCTTGAAAGAATTTCCCTTCTGTTCGTCATACATCCGCCACAATGAATTATTAAGGCATAATCGCTGATGTTTTTTACCATATCGTGAGATGCAACGTGCTCAAAAATCAATGATTTTCCTGTTTTTTTCTTAATTAAATTGGGGATTTTTACACGACCGATATCATCTTCAATTGCGTGGTGCGTGCAACTTTCGCAGATTAAAATTTTATCTCCGTCTTTAAGATTTTCAATCTCTTGAACTCCGTCGACAAATGTTTTCAAATCACCTTTTAACCTTGCAAATAAAATCGAAAACGAAGTTAACGGAATGTTTTCAGGTGTGATTTCATCAACGATTTTAAAGGCTTGTGAATCTGTAATGACAAGCTTAGGCAGGTTTTTAAAAGAATTTATAGCCTGTTTCAAATTATGTTCGGTTACAACAACTGAAATACAACGATTGTCCAAAAGCTCACGTAAAACGTTGACTTGCGGTAAAATCAATCTTCCTTTAGGAGCTTCTTTGTCAATCGGTGTGACTAAAATTACCGTATCGTCAGGATTTACAAGGTTTTCTAAAATCGTGGGCGGATTGATAAAATCTTCGGGAGCAATTCTGATTAAAGCCTCTTTTATTTTTGTTGCAACATCGTTATCATTTTTAGCGGAAAGCTTTATTTGATAAGCTGTTTCAGCTTTAATTGGTTCAAATTTTTCTTCGGGAATTTCGCAAACGTCATTTTTGTTGATGACTGCGATAATCGGGATTTTTTTGTCGTTCAATATTTTCGCAAGATTTTTTTCAAAATCATTCCAACCGTCATAATCACAAACGATTAGAGCAACATCCGTTCGTTCAATAATTTGTTCGGATTTTTTTATGCGTTGTTCACCTAATTGACCGACATCGTCAATCCCTGCAGTATCTATCAGTGTAACAGCCCCTAAAGGAAGAATTTCCATCGATTTTTCGACTGCATCGGTTGTTGTTCCCGCAACTTCTGAAACAATTGAAATATCTTGATTTGTAATTGCATTTATTAACGATGATTTTCCGACATTTCTTTTGCCGAAAATACCGATTTGTAAACGCATAGATTTCGGAGTCTTATTCATTATTTGTATCCTTGCTTAAATCAGATATTTTTAATTGATTTTTCCATATAAAAATCAATACAAAAATTGCGTAAACGGCAATCATAAGCATCTGTTGCGTTAAAGCTACGCTTAAAGCTGTAGTTTTGTTAATTCCGAATAATTTTGCCGCAAGAATAAATGCACCTTGGTAAAGCCCGATGTACATCGATGATTGAGGAATTATTGTCGAAAGAGCAATAAAAGAAACAACAAATAACGAAATCGTAAAGTGGGTTTCAATTCCAAAGGCAAGCATTAAAAAGTATACGAGGAAACAATCGCAACTCCACGTTAAGGCACTGTAACAGGCTGCTTTTGCCATTGTTTTGATATCTGTAAATGTTTCAAAGCCTTCCATAAAAGAATTTAAATGAGGCTGACATTTTTCTGTTATAAAAACTGCTTTTTCTGCAATCGGTGCGGGCAAGTGAGAGGCAAAATTTTTCAATTTTTCGCAAATATAATCAATTTTTTTGTATTTGTATACCCAAAACATGAAAATAAAACTTCCGACAAACAGAATGATTGCAATAAAAAGTACATTCAATACAAACTGTGAACGATAATGAATAATTATGCCTAATGTCAGCAAACAAATTACCGATAATCCGTCTAAAATCCTTTCTGCAAGCACTGTTCCGAGCATGCACAATTTTGAGATTTTGTATTTTTGTCCTAAAAATATTCCTCTGAAAATGTCCCCTGCTCTTGCCGGCAGAAATATGTTTAAAAAATTAGAGGTCATGTATAATTCATATAAATCGGTCAATTTGCCGTCGGTCTTTGGCAAAAGAATGTTCCACCTTACCGTGCGAATGAACATTACAAATATAAAAATTAACAAATACGGCAAAATGAATTTTTTGTCCAATATGCCGCAAAGACGTATAAGCTCGCTAAAATCAACATTCCAAATAACAATAATTGTGAAAATTATTGTTATTGCAAGGGCGATTGTGTTGCTTTTTTTCTTTTTCATGAATTTTTATACCGAAAATGTACCTCTATTATAGAAGTTTTTTGCCAAAATACAACCGCTTTACTCTAAACAACCTTGATATTTAAGTTGTTCATTCTTTCTTTTAAAGAAAGCTTTTTCTTCAAAATATCTCTGTTTACTGTGGTAACAATAGCTTTTTCTTCCAACGGTATGCGTTTGTTGACCGTGTCCAAAAATTTCTTTGCTTCTTCGTATTTTTGCATTTTTACAAGTAAAGAAAATTTTAAATCACAAAATTGTGCGTATAATCTCATATCTTCAATTGTTAAATTTTCAAAAGCTAAGTCAAGAAAAGCAAGTGCGTTTTTAAAATCATTTAACGCATCGCAAACTGCTGCCATTGATGATAAAACAGTCGAATCACAAGGCTTTAAAGCTGCCGCTTGTGAATAATAATCAAACGCTTTTTTCATTTTGCCTGTGGCAAAATAAATATCTCCCAAGAATTTTAAACTTTTTACATGATAAGGTGTTAATTTTACGGCTTTTTTCAATAAATTGATTGCTTTATCAGCTCTGTCAAAATAGAAAAAATAATCTTCCGCTTCTCTGTAATATCTTTCCGTATCGATATTCAGAACATTATCATCAAATAATATTTTAGAATTTTTATAATACTCTATAGTCATTTATATTTTACTTATATTAAGCGTGTTCCCCAATGAAACTATCATAATTCAATCGCTTTTTCATTACCATAGGGTAAAAACCACAAATAGTGTCAAAAAATCCCAAAATCCATGTATAGCATGCTTTTTCATGCTTTTTTAACTTTTATTAAGGAGATGTAATAAATATAGGTGTTTCGCCCGTTAAACTGCCTAAAACGCATGTATATCATGCTTTTTCGGCAGTCGAGAAAATGTTACCGTTTCTTAATATAATTTTAATATCTTTGGGTAAAATGAATGAATTTTATGTCAAAAACATAAAATGATTGTGTTTAGAGGCATGCCTCAGGCATGGTCACAGTAATTTTTCGCAAAAAATCGACCAAAGATTAACAAAATGTTTCAGAATATATCAAATATTGTAAAAAATAGTTTATTTACGGGTAAAAACGAAGTTTTTGTGTAATAATACGAAGTATGGAGAGGCATACTAAAAAAATTTTAGGATACGATGTCGACTTGTTCAATTTTGACCAAGCTATGGATTACATTGTGCAAAAGAGCGAAACGCAAAGCACTCAGACGATTACCTTAAATCCGGAGATGATAGAATTAGGGGAAAAGAATACTGAGTTTTCGGAAATTTTAAAGAATGCGGATTTGATAATTCCGGACGGATTTGGCGTTAAACTTGCACTTAAAATATATGGGGTATCGCAAGAACGTATTCCGGGGATTGAGTTTGCGGGCAGATTAATTGAATATTGTGCAAAAAATTCATTGCCGGTTGCGATGCTTGGTGCGAAGGAAGAAACGATTCAGTCGGCTGTTGAAAAATTAAGAGAAAAACACGAAGGGCTTAATATTGCCTATGTTCGCAACGGGTATTTCAGCGAGCAGGAAGAAAGAGGTATTGTTGACGAGATTAAGTCAAAAAGCCCCAAGTTGGTCTTAGTGGCATTAGGTGTGCCGAAACAAGAAATTTTTATTAAAAAGTATAAAGATGAATTCCTGAACACAATTTTTGTCGGAGTCGGCGGAAGTTTTGATGTTTGGTCGGGAAATGTAAAAAGAGCTCCGAAAGTGTTCCGTCAGTTAGGTTTGGAATGGTTTTGGAGATTAATAAAAGAGCCGTCGAGATTTAAAAGAATGTTTCCGACTTTACCGCTCTTTTTGTTTAAGGTTATAATAAATAGGAAATAACAATTTATTATGTTGTATGTAGTATAGAAGAAAAGGTGATTTATGTTAAAAGTATTATCCGATGAAGAAATCAAAGAAATTCAATCAATTACCAAAAAACTTCGTGCAAACATTGTCAGAATGATTCACAATGCTCAATCGGGACACCCCGGCGGAAGCCTTTCTGCAATCGATATTTTGGCAGTTTTGTACACAAAAGTTATGAAACAGTATCCTGATTGGGATAAGAACCCTGATTTTGCAAACCGTGACAGATTTGTATTGTCAAAAGGTCACGCATCAGCGGCTATTTATTCAATTTTGGCACATTGCGGATATTTCCCCGAAGAAGATTTGCTTGAATACAGAAAGTTCGGCACAAAACTTCAAGGGCACCCTTGCTGTACAAAGCTTAAGGGAATTGAAGTTTCGACAGGTTCTTTGGGACAAGGACTTTCTATCGCTTGCGGTATGGCATTGGGCTTGAAATTAGACAAAAAAGACAATTATGTTTACACACTTATGGGCGACGGCGAAATCCAAGAAGGTTCCGTATGGGAAGCAGCAATGAACGCAGCACATTATAAGTTAAACAATTTAATTGCGGTTGTTGACAGAAACAGACTTCAAATTGACGGAAACACCGAAAAAGTTATGGCAGTAGGTGACGTAGCCGCTAAATTTGCAGCTTTTGGTTGGAACACGATTGAAATTGACGGACACAATATTGAAGCAATTTATGAAGCTTTTGAAAAAGCGAAAGAATCGCAAGACAAGCCGACAGTAATTGTTGCAAATACAATTAAGGGTAAAGGTATTTCATTTATGGAAAACCAAGCAGGCTGGCACGGTAAAGCACCGAGCGATGAACAGTTGGCACAAGCGTTAGAAGAATTGAAGTAGAAAGGTTTAACAATGACTGAAACAGTAAAAAAATCAGCAAGAGGCGAATACGGCTTAACATTGGCTGACCTCGGACAAACAAACGAAAACATTGTAGTTATTGATTGTGACCTTTCCGGTTCAACGATGACAAAATATTTCAGAGAAAAGTTTCCCGAAAGACATTTTAACGTAGGTATTGCGGAACAAGACGCAGTTACGACGGCAGTAGGTCTTTCGACGACGGGAAAAGTTCCTTTTGTTTCCACTTTTGCGGTTTTCGCATCGGGAAGAGCATGGGAACAAATCAGAAACGGCGTATGCTATCCTAATTTCAACGTAAAAATCGTAGCAACACACTGCGGTATTACGGTTGGAGAGGATGGAGCAAGCCACCAAGCACTCGAAGACGTTGCAATTATGAGAGCAATTCCGAATATTACGGTTGTAGCTCCTGCAGATGCGACTGAAGTTCGTGAAGTAATCAAATGGGCAGCTGAATACAAAGGACCTGTTTATGTTCGTGTATCAAGAGCAAACTTGCCTGTAATTTTCAAAGAAGGCGAATATAAATTTGACCCGAAAAAAGCAGTTGTTATGAAGGAAGGCAAGGATGTAACCGTTGTAACGAACGGAGAAACGACTTGCGAAGTTGTAGAAGCGGCTAAAATGCTTGAAGCTGAAGGCATCAGCGTTGAAGTTGTTCACGCACCGGTTGTTAAACCTTTGGATACCGAAACAATTGTAAATTCCGCTAAGAAGACGAACAGAGTTATTACGGTTGAAAACCACTCAATCATTGGCGGTTTAGGCGGTGCAGTATGTGAAGCACTTGCTGAAAATTACCCCGTAAAAGTTTCGAGAATAGGTATCAATGACCAATTCGGTCAAACGGGTACAGCTTCCGAACTTATGGAATATTACGGATTGACAGCGAAGAAACTTGCCGAAAAAATTAAAGGACTCGTAAAATAATATGATTCAAATGAGAGCCGTAACTAAACGGTAT
>CAZOGS010000074.1:0-8086 GCA_964579375.1 uncultured Muribaculaceae bacterium | reverse complement strand
CTCAAAATGGACTGCCACGGGCAAAGCCCTCGCAGTGACGAAAACAACAAAGGAGAAAATATGAACAAGCATAAAAACGGTTTCACATTGGCGGAAGTGCTTATAACTCTTGTAATTATTGGGGTTATTGCGGCAATGACAATTCCTGTAATTTTTGCCAATCACAGAAAAACGGAAACGTTATCCCGATTAAAGAAGTTCTATTCAACATTAAATCAAGCTGCTTTATTGGCAAGAGCCGAGGGCAACGATTGGGATTATTGGGCGGATAGTGCATTTGCAGAATCAGACAATACTTCTGAGACAGTTGAAGAATTTGCAAATCAATATTTATTGCGGTATTTAAGTTTTCAAAAATATGAAATTGTTGATAAAAACGTATTGGTTTATTTAAATGACGGCTCTACTTTTAAGCTAAAAAAAGGTTCTTGTATGGATTTTATTATTGATGTAAACGGTGATAAAAAACCTAATGAATTTGCACGGGATCAATTTTCTTTTTTATATTGCCCTGATTCGGCGTCCGGCTATGCTTGGACAGCAAGAAAGGTTATTGCATATTTACCCAGAAACCTTACAAGAGATGAAATACTCAGTCGTTGTAAAAGTACTCCATATTATTGTTCCGGCTTATTACTGCTTGATAATTGGCAGTTTAAAAAAGATTATCCGTATGAGATATAATCAAAGGCAGATTATCTCAGAAAAGACGTCAGTTGATAAGTGCAATAATTTAAAAATCATAAGCTGTATTTTATTGAATACGGAATTTTGTAATGATATAAATTATCCAATTATAGCAATGTGCAAATGTCTTGATATGCGGACAAGACTCTTAAAATGTGAATTTCGTTTTTTGTAGTTTTATAAACAATTAAATAGTGCTTTTTTACAACAAAAAATTTCACATCTTTATAGTCAAAATCTTGTCGTGAAAAACCAATTTTAGGATAAGTTGAAAGTTTATCAAACGAAGAATAAAAAAGTTTTAGCATTTTTGCTGCCGCACTTCTTTTGTCTTTTGCAATATATTCCGCAATGGCAATCATATCTAATTCTGCTGCATTTTCAATGATTAAATTCAATTTATTCATATTTTGCAATCAAATCTTTCATAACTTCGTGCCCATCTCTATAACAGCCATTTTCCATATCCGCTAAACCAATTTCAATATCACGTTTAAGCATATCAATACGTTCTTGAGAAACAGTTTCTTTTGCTATTAATAATCTGATTGCTTCTCGAATAACTTCGCTGACGGAGTTGTATAAACCGCTTGCAACTTTATCTTGTACAAATTTTTCTAATGCGGGAGTTAAAGAAATGTTCATATTTTAACCTCATATATAACAAACTTTGATATTATTATAACAAAGATTGTTATTAGGTTCAATGAAGAATTAAATTTTATGAAAATACATATGATAATTGGCAATACAAATAAAATGAAATTATAATACATCTTCTCTGATGAAAAAGAGATTTTATTTGTAAAAACAAAAAAGAAAACCACCGTTTCTTACGATTCGGTGGAATATTTTAACATTAAATCCCAAAAAATAGCACGGGACAGATTCGAACTGTCGACATCACGGGTATGAGCCGTGTGCTCTAACCAACTGAGCTACCGTGCCATACTTCTTATTATTCTTGCTGAAAAAATTTTTTCAACCCCTTTGTTACAAAAACATGACTTTTCTTCCGAAAATTGATAAAATATATCTCAAAAAAGCCAATCGGGCAGTTTATTTTTTTGAATTTTTAATTAAATTAAAACAAAAAGAGGGCTTATGAAAAAATTTTTATCCTTAATTTTGATATTATTTATAACTTCGTCATCCGTCATAGCGGAAGAAATAATAAAAACGCAATTAAAAAGCGGGCAGACGGTTATTGTAAAAGAGGTTAAAAACAATCCGATTGTTATGATTGACACTTGGGTAAAAACAGGTTCTATTGATGAAAATGACAACAATAACGGAGTTGCTCATTTTTTGGAACATTTATTTTTCAAGGGTTCTAAAAATTATCCCAATAATGAATTTGACAGAATTTTGGAGGCAAAAGGCGCATCTACAAACGCTGCAACGAGTAAGGATTTTACGCATTTTCATATTTTAATACCCTCAAAAGATTTTGAAACTGCATTAAAACTTCACGCAGATATGCTTACAAACCCTCTTATTCCGCCGATTGAAACGGATAAGGAACGTCAGGTTGTAATTCGTGAAATTGAACGCAGTAACGATAATCCGCAAAGAATTTTGTACAATAATTTTACAAAATCCTTGTATAAGGTTCATCCCTACAAACGGGAAGTCCTTGGTACGAAAGAGATTATAGGAACAATTCCCCGTGATGAAATTATGGATTTTTACTTGAAACATTACGCTCCCGAAAATATGATTACAGTTATCGTTGGTGATGTTAACCCGAAAGATGCCAATGAATTGGTACAAAAATATTTTTCGAAAGGTTTAAAAACAGAAAAGCCTCAAAAACGCAATTACAAGCAGGATAAACGCCCTGACAAGCAGATAGTTGTAACAACAAAACAGGATGTCAATACAACTTATATGTTAATGGGTTTTAAGTGCGGTCAAAAGATTACCGACAAGGATTCTTACGCTCTTGATTTGTTGGCAACTTTGATGGGGGACGGTCGTTCATCTGTTTTGTATAAAGAATTAAAAGATAAAAGTCGTTTGGTGCAAGGCGTTTCGGCGGGGCATTCTTCGAGTTTGGAGGATTCAATATATTTTATTTCCGCAAACATGTATGAGCAAAATTTGCCGAAAGTTCAAGAACGAGTTTTTTCCGTAATCAATGATTTTCAGACGAAAGAAGTTCCTCTTGCGGACTTAGAACGTGCAAAGAAAATGGTGGAACGTGATACCTTGTATGCACGGGAATCAGTTTCCTCGACAGCTTCAGAAATTGGCTATTGTACGCTGTTGACGGGAGATTGGAATTTTTACAACGATTATCTTGATAACATAAAAAAAGTTACGCCTGCTGATATCAAGAATGTTGCAAAAAAATATCTTGATAAAGAGCATGCCGTTATTTCTGTCGTTACGCCGAAAGTTCAACAGCCTCAAATTGAAACGACCATGGATTGTGATAATTCTGAAGAAAAGACAGTTAACATTTCTCCCAAAGATTATTACAAGCCAAATCATCATAACGCAGTTACGGTAAGCACTTCAAAGAATTTGAAAAAACTTATGCTTGATAACGGAGTAACTTTGCTTACGGATGTTCACCCAAATAATGAAATAGTTGCTGTTTCCGTGAAAGTTAAGGGCGGAAATTATGTTGATAAAATCAGAGGGCTTTCGGCAATTTTGGGTAAGGTCATGCTCAAAGGTACGGAACGTTATCCGAAAGATGCTTATGTCGGTATAACTGAGGAAAGAGGTATAAAAATATATACCGAAGCGGATAAAGAATATTTTACTTTGACTATGCAATGTTTAAAGTCCGATTTACCGCTTGCTACTGACATTTTAAATCAAGTTGTAAACCATGCGATTTTGGATGTTTCCGAGATAGAAAAAGTTAAAAGCGATGCACTTTATGCAATAAAACAATCCCGTGACAGTGCGACAAACGTTGCTTTTGAAGAAGTTTCTTCTCTTTTGTGGAAAGATACTCCTTACGATACGACGGGACAACTTTTGGAAAAAACAATTCCTTCGATAACCGCAACAGATGTTCAAGACAGGTATTCTGCATTGTTTGACCCTAAAAACATCGTAGTTGCTGTTTGCGGCGATGTCAATGAACAAGAGATGATTAATCTTTTCGGCGATATTTTTACACCGAAAAATGGTGAAAAATTTGATTATTCCGATTTTTCATATTTGTTCAAACCTGTCAAGGAAAATCAAATTGTTACGAAAACCCAAGGTAATGAAGCGGCATGGCTCGTGCTTGCGTGGAAAACGGACAGCCCTAAAAATCAAAAGGAACGAGCTGTTGTTCGGGTGATAAATTCAATTTTGGGTTCGGGCATGAGTTCGAGATTGTTTACAGAGGTCAGAGCACAGAAAGGTTTGGCATACGCTGTAGCTTCCTCAATTCCTTCGGGAATTAATCAGGGTTCTTTTATGGTTTATATAGGAACGGATCCGAAAAAAATCGATAACGCAGAACAAGCGATGTTATTTGAAATAGAAAGACTTAAAAAAGAATTTGTCACGGAAGAAGAACTGAATAATGCGAAAAATAAAGTTAAGGGCTTGGCAATTCTTTCTCGGGAATTAAATTCTGATAAGGCTGATATAATGGCTGTTTCGGAAGTTTTCGGAAACGGTTATGATTTTTATAACGGCAAGTTTGATGAATTGATTGACGAAGTCACTTTGACGGATGTGATAACGACAGCGAATAAATATTTTTCAAAACCTTATGTCGTAAGTAAAGTTTTACCGAAAAAATAATTTTCAAATTTCGAAAATTGTCGTATAATATTGCCGAGGACAGATGGATTAATATGGCTGTTATTAAAGAGCAAGAATTTATTATTATTTCTTCGGAAGTTACCAATGCCGCAAAAGGTATTGTGACAGAAGTCTTTGATGACAACAGTTTTACTTTGGAATTGAAAAGTCCGGAACGTTATTTTTCGGGTGAAAAAGTTGATTTGTTTTCTGTTTCGGGGAGCGGAGTTATTTGCTTAGAGGCGGAATTGAAGGCGGTTGACGGCAATGTTTTAACCGTTAGTGAACCGACAAAAGAAAAAGACATTCAGCGACGGGAATATTTGAGAGTAGAACTTAACAAAAATATCTTAATTTATACAGACGAAAAGACAATCAGAGCGACGGTATTGGATATTTCTGCGGGCGGTGTTTGCCTGAGCACGGATACCGAGATGAAAACGGATGTTGATTATCAGTTTGATATAAATTTAGAAAAAGATATCTTGATTTCTTGCAAATTCCGACCGATTAGAGTAGATTTAAAAAAAGACAATCTGTATCGGGTTTCGGGCAAATTCAGGTTAATCAAGAATATTGACAGAGTTGCGATAATGCAATTTTGTATGAAAAAAATGTCTGAAATGCAAAATAAATAATGGGAAAAATAAAATGTCAAAACCGATGAAAAAGAAGACAGTAAAACCGATGAAACAACCAATTCAACATAAAAAGAGTTTTATGGATACATTGGCGACGGAAATAGGTTATATCAAAAGAGGCGAAAAACACTTGAACGCTGACTTTATGGGCGGTATTTTGCTGATGTTGATAACGATTTTGTTGATTTTGGGGCTTGCAATTTTTACTGCGGTCAAAGATATTGAGAGTGGTTTTGAAACCCGTAATTTAAGTATGTATAAGGCAATTGCAAATAACATTTATGCAAAATTTGAATCAATGAATGATGATAATCCCGAGTCGGTACAATTACTTATTGACGGTTTCAAAGATGGCAAAACGGTAGCATATTGTTTGATTTTGGATGAAGACGGAACAGTTTTGGGCTCATCGTTTGATGAATATGTTAATCCTGAAGTTGATGTTACGACACATAAGGTTTCCGCACAATTTTTATCAAAGCATAATATAAATAATACGACGGATTTTGAGGGTAAAGATTGCCCTAAAGGTACGGTATATGTAGGTTTTTATAATGACACAATGTTCACGGATAAGGTGTCTGAGCTTGCAAGAAATTTTGTCGGAATATTTGTTTTATGCTTGTTGTTGGGTGTTTGGCTTGCCGCAGGTATCGGCAGAAGGGTTATGAAGCCTGTTAAGGGTTTGGTAAAAGCTACAGGCAAGTTTTCTGAAGGTGACTTGACGGACAGACTTGAAAAGAGCCAATATGTTGAATTTAATGAGTTGGTTGATTCTTATAACGGAATGGCTGATTCAATTCAGAAATTGTACAGTACATTGGAGCATCAAGTTCAAGAGAGAACAAGGCAGTTAAACGATGCGATAAAAGAATTGCAAGATACGCAAGCAATGATGGTTCACTCCGAAAAGATGAAGTCTTTGGGTGAATTAGTTGCCGGTATTATGCACGAAATCAATAACCCGATTAACTTTATTTACGGCAATATGAGCCACCTTAAGAATTATTCGCAAGATTTATTTACTCTTATTGATGATTTTGATAAGTTTAAGGATGATTTATCTCCGGAACATAAATCAGAGTATGAAAAAATGCTCAAAGACATTGACTATGAATTTTTGAAGGAAGATTTGCCCGATTTGATAAAATCATGTCACGAGGGAACAGAACGGACAAAGAATATCATTTTGAACCTCAAAGATTTCTCGAGAATGGAAGAATCGGCAATTACAAACGTAGATTTGCCTAAGGAAATTGATTCAACGTTGAATATCTTGAACAATAAATTCAAGCACGGTATTACCGTTAAGAAGGATTATCACGATGACGTGCCGAAAATTGAGGCATACGGCGGACAATTAAATCAAGTCTTTATGAATATATTGGATAATGCCGCATTTGCCGTGGAAGGCAAAGAGGGTGCTGAAGTTGATATTACGATAAGGAAGGATGATAAATTCGCATACATTGAAATTCAAGACAACGGCAAAGGCATGAACGAAGAAACCAAAAACAAAATCTTCAATCCGTTCTTTACGACGAAACCGGTCGGACAGGGTACGGGATTGGGCTTGTCTATCAGTTATAAGGTTATTAAAAACCATAACGGTTCGATTAATGTTGATTCAGAGGTAGGTAAGGGAACTAAATTTACCATAAAGCTTCCTTTGTTGTTTGAAGCTCGAAAAGCTGTTTCGGAAGAGAATAAAGACGATATTGAGGTAATTTAATAAATGGAAATGTATAAAATTTTATTGGTAGATGACGAACCCGATAACCTTGCACTGTTGTATCGAACATTGCGGGGAAAATATGATATTACCAAAACGACATCGCCTGTAGAGGCTTTAAAAATTCTTGATGAAAATCATATGGACTTGGTAATTTCCGACCACAAAATGCCGGAGATGGACGGAGTTGAATTTTTAAAGAGAGTTTATGACAATCATCCGGACACGATGAGATTGCTTGTTACGGCATATACTGATGCAACGATTTTGATTGATGCAATCAATTATGCAAAGATTTATCGTTATATTAAAAAGCCTTATGAGCCGAATGAGCTTTTGCTGACTGTTTCTAATACTCTTGAATATTTGCAGTTGAAATTAGATAATGCGGCGTTGATTAACGACTTGAAAGAGCTTTTTGCGGGAACAATAAAAGCGATTATTGAAGCGATGGATGCAAAAGATACTTTTACAATGGGTAAGAGCAGACGAGTAACTTTTTATACTATGAAAATGGTTAAAAAGCTTGGTCTTGACAATGATACTGCGAACAAGATTGAGCTTGCGGCAATGTTGCATGACATCGGAATGATAGGTGTTTCGGACGATATTATTTATAAAGTTGAAAAATTGAATGATGATGATTGGACGGAGATTAAAAACCACGTTCGTCACGGAGTTCGGATATTAGAGGATATCAAACAACTTAAAGATGTTGTCGAGTTGATAAAGTATCACCACGAATTTTATAATGGAAACGGATATCCTGCGGGGCTTGCGGGAGAGTCAATTCCTCTCGGTTCGAGAATAATTGCGATAGCTGATGCTTATGATGCAATGATATCGACTCGTGCGTACAGACAACCGAGGACAGAGCAACAGGCGATTGAAATATTGCACAATATGAGGGGAATACAGTTTGACCCTGATTTGGTTGAAGTTTTTGATGATATTATTGACGAAGCGAGAGCGGAGTTGAAGCAATATGAACAGGAACATCAGCAGGAAGCAGAAGTGCAATAGTTCGAGGCAAAGTTTTTATAATTTATGTTTTATTAAGATTTTTTCGTGATGGCGTATTTGTGATAGAATAATTTTGCAAATTATTTTATAAGGAACACAAATTATGAAGATGTCACGACTTTTTTTAGAAACATTAAGAGATTTTCCGGCAGATGCTGAATGCACAAGCCATAAATTTCTTGTTAGAGCAGGATATATCAGAAAATTAACGAACGGAATTTATAATTATTTGCCGTTGATGTGG
>CAZOGS010000073.1:0-8093 GCA_964579375.1 uncultured Muribaculaceae bacterium | reverse complement strand
AGGAAATCTTTCGGGTTCATCTGATAAGTTGCCCATTTTCCCGTTTGTGCATATTCACTCACAAACGCAACGGGTATTTCAATACCCAATGTACGAACGGTATTCAAGGCACTTTGCAAAACTTTATTTTTCACTTGCGGTTCGGGAATAATATCGTACATTTTTGAGCCGACAATATACTCAAGCCCGCAAATTGCGGCACATTTCACAACATCCTTAACCGAAGCTTCGTTCAAGTCTTCCTTGTTGTCGATATTATTTGTTGCAAGGTCGGACAAATCCAATCCGATATACCCTGCCGTCGTAACCGCCGCCCCTGTCATAATCGGTGCAGGTGTTTGCGTTAAGGCGATTGTAGCCCCGATTGCTCCAGCAACGATAAAGTCCTTAAGTGCAACCGAGCGAATTTGTTGTGATTGTATGTATTTATCCACCCTTTTTTGGATGTTGTTTTTCTCTCCGAAAGCCTTTTTGTAAGCTTCATCATACTCTTTTTGGACTTCTTTATCGCTCTTGCCCTCTTTGAGCTTTTGAGCAGTTGCATCCGTCGTGTAAATCAATGTGTCTGAAATGTCGTTAAGAACAGCGATTTGCTCCTCTTTGGAAAGGATAATAAAATCACGTCTTTGAGAATATTCAAGACGTTTTAAATTTTCCTTGCCGCCAACCATTCTTTCAAGTTCTTTTTTGTAGTCATCAAGTTTTTTGTCAATGTTAACGTGTTTTCCACAACTTTCAAAGTCGGGAGATTCAGGATTTATCGAGTTTTTGTGTTTTGTGAAAAATTTTTGATATTCCGTTAAATTTTCTTTCATATAAGCGGAAATTTGCTCTGCGGACTTGATAGCAGTGTATTTTGCCGAAACGGCTTCAAAATCTTTTACGGCTTGTTCATCGTAATTTACACCGAACGTGTTGAAATATTCAGCTTTAAAATTACCGACTCTTGCAGCATTTTCGAGCTTTTCAATTTGTCTTTTGTGCATTTGCAAATCTTCGGTAACCGCAGAATATCTGTTTTTTGAACCCCATAAAGAGGAAATTTTATCAACAACTTTGCCCGACCAGCCGTCATAATTTTTTTGTTTATCAAAAGCGTTTTGAGCCTTAATATTCATTAACTCGAGGGTGTCTAATACAGCCGTATATTTGGGATTTATCGGCAATGTAGAATTATTGTGTGTTTCAATAGGGCTCGTCGTCCGTTCAAATGTGTCGGGCATCTGCTTTTTGAGATACCTACCCGTTGTCGACGGCTCATAAACCATTCCTGTCGGTATTACACTGTTTACACTATTAACAATCACAAACACGCTCGATTTCTACTCTGTCTGAAAGACCTGAAAATATTTTCTTTTGCCATGTCTTTCAAACTTTTTTAAAAAAGAGTTACAATTCTTAACAATAATTTCAAAATCTTAATTTAAGAATTTCAAAAAATTTTTTGCTAAATCTCATACGGATAATCTTTTTTAAATTGCCAATTATCTAACATCAACAAACTCGAACAATAATACGGTTCTTGCTTACAATTCTCAAGTGCCTGTTCTCTCGTAGTATTTTTATGTTGATAGGGGATTATTTTATTTGTTTCCCAATTACTGTTATCCGCCGCAGGACAATATAAAAAATAAAATATGTCACGACCGAATTTGTTAGGATTTTTTCCTCCGTTTGTATCATACTGAAAATCAATACAACCGCCTTTTGCAACCTTAAAATAAGAACCGTCATTTAGATAAATATATACAAAGGCATCCATTATTTCGTATTTTTGAAAATTCAAATAGGGCAAAAGATATTGTTTCGCAAATTTATCACTTGCCTGATTGGTAGTGTCAACTAACTTGGATGAACTGTCATTCGCCCAATAATTCCAATCATTTCCCTCTGCTTGTGCCAATAAAGAAGCTTGATTTAATGTTGAATAAAATTTCTTTAATCGGGATAGAGTTTCTTCTTTTTTGTGATTTGCAAAAATTACAGGTATCGTCATTGCAGCAACAATTCCTATTATCACAAGAGTGATAAGCACTTCCGCCAATGTGAAACCATAATTATGCTTTTTCATACAAAAAATTCTTTCTTATTGTCACATACGAAGCCGACACATCCATTATAAAAAATTTTTCTCTCAATTACAAGACAGACATAGGTTCTCTTCTATTCTATTAGAAGAGCTTATCGTTATTGATATTTCCCGTCAAGTATCGATGTAACATTTTATTACAAAACTCAATCAGAATTTATTCATATTTCGATTTATTTCACAGCGGTAATACAAGAATATCAAATCCGAACTATTTTACGATATTTTTTCCGACAGAATTGTACATTTTTCGGCGTAAATTGTTAATTTCGGTGATTTTTTCGAGATAATTTTCAGATTTCAAATTTTCCAAAACAGAAACAAATTTTTCCTGAACATTTTGGATATTTTCGCCGTTAAAATCAAGCATATCGCAAGCAAGCGTCAAATCTGTCATTGATAGTCTTGTCGTATCCCGAAAACCGCTCGAAGCAAGTTTCATTGCCAATTTATTATTTTTTGTCGTTTCAAACAAGCATTGAGCAACATACATCGGAAAATGACTAATCATTGCAACCGCCTCATCGTGTTCTTTTGCCTCGGCAATAATCGGAGTTGCACCCATTTTTTCAATCAAATCCGTCAAAATTTCCGTTTCAAAACAATCATACGGGGTCAAAACCCATTTTGCACCCTCAAACAACTCCGCAAAAGACGCATCATAGCCACTGTTTTCCGTACCTGCCATAGGATGAGAGGGGATAAATTTGAATGAATATTTTTTCTTTGTAACAAATTCCTTTACGCTTGCAACATCAGTAACAACGCAGTTTTCAGAAACAACACCCTCAAGTTTTTCAAGTGTTTTCAAAATTTTTCCGATTGGAGTACAAACAAAAACGACTTCACAATCCGCCAAAATTTCAAACTTATCAGAGCAACGGTTGACAATACTTTCAACACGATTTAACGTTTCTTTGTTTCTCGTAACAGCATACAACTCATGCCCGAAACCCGCTAATTTCTTGAGTATTGACCCCCCGATAAGACCAAGTCCGATAATTCCGATTTTCATTTTTTCTCCAAAATTGTTAAGAATAATTACGTTTTTCAAAAAACATGTTATTTTCCGAAAAAGCTTGCAATTACATTATATCAGCGAATTTAAAATATAAAAAGAGTTAATATTTATTCACATATTTGCATAGTAAACAAACGTATGTAATAATCAAATTAAATTAATAGTCTAACCATTCCTTTCTTGACTTATGCGGCTCTTTAGTCGCATTTTTATTATGTAAAAAAAATTTTTCAAAAAGTCGTCATTATTCCGCATATTTTGTTATAATGAGAAAAAAGGAGCAGAAATGAGCGGTCGTTTATTTATAATTTCAGGTTCATCAGGGGTCGGAAAAGGTACGGTTATTAAGGAATTTTTAAAAAACACCGATAATCTTTTTCTTTCGGTATCCACGACGACGAGAAGCCCCCGAGTCGGAGAGGTTCACGGTGTTAACTATTATTACGTTGACAGAGCGGATTTTTTAAAATCCGTTGAAAACGGTGATTTTTTAGAGTGGGCTGAATTTGGCGGAAATTGTTACGGCACGAGCCGTTTAACGGTAGAAAAAACTCTTGCCGAGGGCAAAAACGTACTTCTTGAAATTGAAGTTCAAGGAGCAAAGCAGGTTAAAGAAAAGATGCCCGAAGCGGTTACTATATTTATCTTACCGCCCTCAATCGAAGAAATTGAAAAACGATTGAGAGGAAGAGGCACGGAAACGGAAGAAGCGATTGCGAAAAGGCTTAAGGCAATTGAATTTGAGTCAAAAGAAGCGGAACATTACGACTACAAGGTCATAAACGATGTTGTGGAGCGTGCCGCAGGCGAAATCAAAGAAATTTACGAAAAGAACAAAGGTTAAAATGTACGAAGTTCAAGAAATTATTAATTTAATCGAAAGTGTTGCTCCGCTTGAAACCGCAGCGAAGTGGGACAATTCCGGATGGCAGATTAATTTAGGAAAAAAACATTGTCACAAAATAATGACAGCCCTGACCGTTACGGAAGATGTTGTAAAACAGGCTGTTGACAAGGGTTGTGACTTAATTATCGCACATCATCCGTTAATTTTCGAACCGCTGAAGAGAATTGAAGCGGGAGCAATTACAATTGCCGTTTCTAACGGAGTTCAAATATATTCGGCTCATACAAATTTAGACCTTGCAAAAGGCGGAACAACGGACACTTTAGCTGAAAAGTGCGGTTTTGCGGAAATTTCGGTAATCGAGGATTTTATCAGCGGAAAAACACTTTCGGAAGAAATTGACCTCGATTTTTTAAAGGAAGATATAAAGAGCAGGCTGAATTTGGATTGTTTAAAAGTCATTAATCATTGCGGAAAAAAGTCCGTCAAATCGGTTGCTTTTTGTGCCGGTGCGGGCGGTTCGGAAATTCAAAGGGTTAACGATTTCGGTTTTGACCTTTTCATCACGGGAGAGGTAAAATTTCACGAAGCGGTTGAGGCGAAAGACACCGTCGTTTTTGACGTTGGACATTATGACAGTGAAAAATATGCAGGAGAAATATTCAAACGGATTTTAGGCGAAAATTTTGAAATTGTTGAAGCAGATGAACAAAGACCGTACGATTTTAATTAAAATTATTTTTGCGATAATGCTTTTTCTACCGCAAAGAGCCTTGGCAGAAGTGTTTTTGCTACCTGATTTTAATTTTTACAACTACCGTGAAAATTCTAAAATAACAAAAACGGCAGATGAAACGAAGTTTGAAAAAATAAGAAACAATTATAAATTCGACAATTTTTTTGACAAGCAGACAATAATTTTACACAAAAATACCTTTAATCTGGCTCCGCAAAACTTTGGGCAATCATATTTTGCAAGGACTTTAGCGGGGCAAAACAACAGCGAAACATACATTCTAAAAGACGAACCCGATTATTTTTTGGGAATTTATTGTTCACAAAGCCTGCAAAAGTGCGAAATTGTACGATTTTCATACGGTTTTGACGGAATAATCGAAACAAGGTATACTCACAACAATCTTTGGCACTTTCAAAACAACATCGGATCATTTTTGGAAACACAAAATCGGATTAAAATATTGCCTGATTTTATTTCTAAAAGAATTATTCACGAACATTTTATTTTGAGGCTCGAAAAATGAACATCACAGGCGGAAAATACAATTCTTTGAACATTGAAACGGCAAAATTTGCAAATATCAAGCCGACTTTGTCAAAAATCAGAAGTGCAATTTTCAATTCACTTTCATCACAAGGTGATTTTGAAACTTTTTGCGATTTGTTTGCAGGGTCGGGAATAATGACTTTTGAAGCAATTTCGAGAGGGTTCGACGTTACCTCGATAGAAATTGACAAAAAAACCGCAAGCGTTATCAAAAAAAATGCAGAAAAACATAAAATTCCGCTGAATTTGATAAATTATGACGGCATAAAATTTTTACAAAAAACCGACAAAGTTTTTGACGTATTTTACCTTGACCCGCCATATCAAGCCGATTTGTACGATAAAGCAATTGCAGAAATTGAAAAAAGAAATTTGCTTGGCGAAAACGGAATTATTATTATTGAAAAACCGACAAATTTGCCTCTTAATATAGGAGCTTTTATTTGCACAAAAGAAAAAACATACGGTGATAAATCAATTTGTTATCTGAAAAAAGCTTGCTCTTAGCGACAATTTTTTTCAACACTCAATTTTCTCAACCTTAACTCTATCGAAAGCAAAATCAAAACAAAAACTGTAGTTATTATCGGCAAATAATTCAATCCTATTCTTTGAATTACGACCCCTAAAAGCGGTGTCATTATTGCAAATCCGAGGCATGCCGAACCGACTTGATGCCCCATTAAAATTTTTGCTTTTTCTATTTCATACCGTTTATGTGTTTCATTCATTGTACACGGATAAATTCCGGAAAGTCCTGCACCGAGAGACATTAGCCCGACAATCGTCGTCGAATGAGAGGGTATACAAAGCAACAACATTGAAACAAGTGCAATCAAAAGACTCGAGAGAATAATCGACTTATCGCTGAATTTTTTTGTTATAAATCCGACCAAAAATCTTCCGAACGTCAATGAACCCCAATAAACGGCAACCAATGTTCCCGCAAGAACAGGGTCAAAATTTCTTTCTTCCGTCATTACGGAATAAATCCAAAGCCCGATACCGCCTTCCGTTGCAGAATAAAAAAAGAAAAATGCAGCACTTAAAAATGTATTCAAAGTAACCATATTTACAGGTTTTCGCTCGGTTGTTTCTTCCGACGATTGTACAACAGGATTTGAAAAGCCGAATTGTTTGAACATAAACAAAACAGACATTAAAAGAAGCATAATGCCGACAATAATGTATCCGCCACGCCAAGTCAGGTTTTTCACAAAAGCAAATGTCATAATTAACGGCCCGATAGTCGACCCGATGCCCCAAAAACCGTGCAACCAACTCATATGCCGTGATGAATAGTTAAGAGCAACATAATTATTTAAAGAGCTGTCCACGCTTCCCGCTCCAAGCCCCATCGGAATTACAAACGACAAAAATGTTAACCAATTTGGTGCTAAAGCATACCCCAAACTGCCTATCGCTGTCAACAAAACGCTTACGGCAAGGATTTTTGAAACAGTGAATTTTTTTGCAACGTATCCGTTTAGAAATCCCGCAAGTGCAGAAAAAATTGTTACGGCAAAGGTTACAATTCCCGCCGCATCAAGGTTTTTGCCAAAATCAATTCTCATTGTCGGCCAAGCAACACCCAAAAGCTGATCGGGCAAACCCAATGCAATAAATGCAATGTATAATAAAATTAATATTACTGTTTTTTCCCTGCTCATACGAGAAGGATAACACAAATAAAAGCTAAAATCTTTTGATTTACAGATACAAATCAGCAACTACATCAAGAATTTTTTTCAAGAATTGCTTATAACTTACAATCGGTGCCGCACCGGATAACACAATATCCGCAAACTCTCTGCAAGGTTTTATATAAATTTTTGCCTTGTTTGCAACATTTTCATACATTGATTTTGCAGATTCACCCAATTTCCGCTCAACCGCACGTGCAAAAAATCTTTCCTTTTGCTTTTCGGAATCAATATCTACATAAATTTTAAAATCAAAAGCACCTCGAATTTTTTCCGTAAGTGCAAATAAACCCTCAGAAATAATAATTTTCGAGGGTTTAGCAAGCGTATGATTATCCCATCTGATGGTTGTTCCGGACATGTCATATTTCGGAAGCATAACTGATTTTCCCGAAAGAAGTTCCTGAACATGTGCAAACATCAAATCTAATTCCAAAGCTTCGGGAACATCCAAATCATAGGTTTTTACAAACTCCGCCATGCTGCCCGCTTTTTTAACTTGCTCGGAACGGTCATAATAATAATCGTCCGTGTTTACCCTCGTTATAACTTGCCCTAATTCATTTTCTTCAGCAAAATGTTCAATCGTTTCAATAAACTCTTTTGCAATGGTCGACTTTCCGCTTGCAGACTCTCCGGCAATACCTATAGCCATCGAACGCTTAATCTCGCCCGCTATAAACTTCGCCAATAACTCAATTGAAATCGGATTGTAAGACAAAACTACAGGTGTCTCGGAATTTTTGTCATCCTCAAATATCTTTACTATTCTTTGCTCTATTTCTTGCGTATTTCCGATTCGGGTATCTATCATTCTTCGCTCAAATCTATTCTTATTGTCATTATTATAACAAAAATTTTCTTTTTTACCATTAATCTTTTTTTGTTTGAAAAAACATAAAAAAAGCATGCTCCCTTATTTCACAAGCAAAAACACTATTTGTGTTGTTAAATAATCAAAAAATCTTTATAAATTTTTTACATGAACTAAAATTTTTCACATAAAAAGGTAAATTCAAAAACGAAATGTTCTGATTTTAACGTTTTTATATGGTAAATCATTGAATTACCAAATCCTACCGTTTTTTACTATCATCCTGAGTTTTTTACAGTCATCCTAACGATTTTCCGGTCATCCTGAGGGTGAA
>CAZOGS010000072.1:5776-8187 GCA_964579375.1 uncultured Muribaculaceae bacterium | reverse complement strand
TCTAAAATAAAATACCACTTTCAGCCAATTAAAAACATTTAAAAATTTGTCAAAATAATTTAAAAAATAGGGGGAGGTAAAATGGAAAAAATTATCAGATATACAGCTTGGATGTTAGTTGTAATAGGGGGCTTAAATTGGGGGTTGATAGGATTGTTCAACTTCGACCTCGTGCAATTTGTATTCGGTCATTGGCAATGGCTCGTAAGAACACTTTATGTGTTAGTGGCAATAAGCACAATTTATGCATCAATGAGTACTTGTAAATGCACACAAACGGAATGGAGTTAGTTGCTATATCCGAAGGGGTTGGCTTCCGTTTCATTTCAAAAAACAATCAGATTTATAACAGCTCAACGACCGTCTTGCGTTAAGACTATACAGACGGTATTTAATAACCGCCCTCAAGATGTATTTTTAACTTGAGGGTTTTGTTTTCCGTTATTCTAAGGGCTTTTTTCTGTCATCCTAAGGCTTTGTTTAGAGTCATCCTGAGGCTTTAGCCCGTGGCAGTCCATTTTGAGTCATTGCGAACGGAGCGTATGCGGAGTGTGGCAATCCAGTAAAATGCAGTCATCCTGAGGCTTTAGCCGAAGGATCCCGTTTGTATTTTTCCGAGATTCTTCGCAGTTGCTCAGAATGACTGCAAATTAAGTCGTACTAAGGCTTTCCCCGTCATCCTGAGGGTGAAACCCGAAGGATCTCCTTTGCTTTTAAAATCGTAAAAATTTTTAATTGTCAAAATGAAACTTTTTGACATAATAAATCCGTTTAGACAAGTTTACAAAACTTATCATTAAAATCGATTTTTAATACAAAACGGGCAATACATGTGTATGAAAAGTTTTTATTCATATATATGGTGTAAAAGGAGCCCGAATGACAAATTATTTCAATACTGATGACTTGTCTTTTTTCCGCAAAAAGATAAGTGTCAAGGATATAGACAAAATTCAAAACAATAAAAATTTAGATAAAGCAGATAAAGCAAAGTTTTTACAAAACTTCTCCGTTCAAAATGACGAAAGTATTGTTTTGGATTTTGACGATTTTGACGGCTATGAAATTCCAAACTTGTTAGAGGAAGATTTAGACACTGATAATGCAACCGAAGAATTTGTCGAAGAAACAACGGAAACTGAAACTAAAGCAACAAACAACGAAAACGACTCAAATGCAAACACCGTAAATACTTTAAGGGCAAAACTTCCGATTTGGGCAATTGATGAAATTGAAAAAGAGGTATCAGATTTTCAGAAAGGTTCGGACGAATACAATGAAAACTTTATAAACACCGCTTATAACATAATGACTCAAAATGAGGCTTTATCGAATTACTCGGTAGAAGAAATGGGCTTTAGTGATGATAAAATCCAAGAAGCTAAAAAGAAAGCCTTAGAACGGCTGAATGACATTAATAAAAATGAGCAATCAAATGTTGTTTATGATAGCTCACCTTCAGAAGAAACAAGCTCTTCGGAAGTACAGACAAGCAGTGCCGCAAAAGCAGCAAGTTCTGTAAATGTCAGCAATGATTTTGCCGTAAGTAATGTTGAGGATGTTACTATTTCAAGCGACAACGGCGACCCTATTGTCAGCGGAGAAGCTTTGTCCTTATCCAGAGGTAATTGTGATGCCGCAATGACCATTGAAGATATAGATAAGAAAATACAAGAAAAAGAAGCTGAACGAGCAACAGCGGAAACGAAAGTCCAAAATGCAATGGATGATAATGACAACTATTTCAAAGCGGACATAACCAAAATTCAAAATGCTGAAAAAAGTTATTCTGAAACACTTGATAAAGCCGGAGAAGTTGATGATAAATGTAAGGAATTATCAACTACCATTAAGAGCCAAATGACAGCGATTAAGGAAACAGAGAAAAACATTAATAAAAACAAGACGGAAGTTTCAAAATTAGACAATGAAATTTCGGAAAAAGATGTTGAAATACAAAATTCCCAAACAAGAATTGATGACCTTACCTCAAAGGTTGATTCTTTAGGCGTGCAACTCAGCAATTGGTCTAATCCCGAACCCGAAACGATAGAAGTATCCGACGGAGTTGACGAAAAAGGAAATCCCAAAACAGTACAAGTTCACAATCCTCGATATGATTGGTATGAATATCAAAAAGCGGAATTAGAAAAGTCACTTGCCGAAGCCGAAGCAGAGCTTGCTGAAGAAGAGGCAAACCATGCTGAACTTGAAAGCCAAAGAGCGGAAATGGATGCGTCACGTACGGAATTAAAGGCAGAAGGTGAAAGACTTGCCTCTGTTAAATCCGAACAAGAAGCGGCAAAGTCGGAAAAAGAAAAAGAATTAAATACACATCTTTCTAAGACGAAACCCCAATTAGCACAAGCATTACAAACACAACAAACGAACATTGCAAACGCAAAAGCGGC
>CAZOGS010000072.1:3668-5676 GCA_964579375.1 uncultured Muribaculaceae bacterium | reverse complement strand
TCCAAACAAGTCGGTTGGTGTGCGGCGAAGGCGGCATTTATATGTTGCCCGACGGAAGAATATCGCAGTGCGGAAGCACGTGAAGGAAACAGGGATGAAGCACATTCATTTATCACAGAAGAAATGATGCAGGAAGAACATTTCAGAGATTATAACCCGTCTTGGATGATGGCAGATGATTGGTTGCAAAATCTTGAAAATCCGTATTTGCAAACAAACTTTGTAAGATACGCAAATATTGATGATACCGAACGAAATGACGGAATGACAAAAGTTGTATCGGCACAAGAAATTGTTGATAACAATATATCCGAACAAATCAAACCCGGAGATATAGCGGTATTTGATTGGAACGGTGACGGCTATATGCAACACGCAGCAACGGTTGTTTCTATTGAAGACGACGGTACTCTTGTAACAAGTGACGGAAACTCCGCAAATATTATAAAAATGAATACACATGACCTTAAGACAGCAGGAAACCGAATAAAAATCATCAGTTCACACGGAAATCCTTATAATCTAAATTCTTAGGTTTTGCGGCATGCCTATCAGATAATGAAAACAGTTACAGGTACAAAAAATTGTACATGTATTGTTTTTTTGTTGAAAAAACGAAATTTATCATGCAAAAATCGTTTTAAAATCTAAAAATTTATGTAATTTCCTTATTTTGTTTTAGGCATATTAACAAGTCATTGAAAGGCTTTTGAGGAATTTTGCAAAATTAAAACAAATTATAGACTTTAAATGTAAATATTTTTTTATATTCAAAAATTATTTATTTATAAAACAGCACGAAAGTTTTATAATTAAATGAAAATAAACAAAAAAATTCAAATTTTAAGAATATTTTGGAAGTAAGGATGGAAAAGATGAAAAAGACGATAAAGAATCCTGCTTTATGCTTTATTGTTGCAATATTTGCCTTTATGGGAATGTTGACGTTAAAAGCGGAAGCAAGGGATGAATATACGGTTCAAGTTGATATTGCAGATGAAGTTTTTGAGAACTCAATAATTCAAGATGAAATAGGCGGAGCGATTTATTATAATACGTCAGGAACGGAAGATAATTACAGTACAATAAAAAACACAAGTTTTTTAAATAACTCAACGGTAGGAAACTATTCCGCCGGCGGTGCAATAGGTGCAATTGAAAGTTACATTTCCATTTCGGATTTATCATCATTTAAAGGTAATTCAGCATACACGGCAGGAGCTATTTATTCTTACGCAAATACCATAACAATCACTAATTCAACTTTTGGCGGAGCTGAAGAAGGAGAAGGCAATTTTGCGACCATCGGCGGTGCAATTTATTCAAACGAAAGTAAATTAGACATCACAGATACCGAATTTACAGGAAATAACTCAACTGAAAACGGCGGTGCGATTTATATAATAAACGGAACTGAAGACACTCCTGTTACGATTACAGGCACAACCTTTAACGGTAACAAATCCGGAGTTGACGGCGGTGCAATATTTGCAGAAAACACTAAAAACATCACAATTAATAATTCCGATTTTATTAATAACTCGGCAGAAAATGGCGATGGCGGAGCAATAGCTTCAACAAACAGCACTTTAAAATTAGATAATGTTAATTTTAAAGGCAACTCAGCCGCAGGCGATAATGAACTTGGCGGTGCAATATTTGCTGTCGGAAGCGACATAACGATATCTAATTCAGCCTTTGGCGGAGCACATGACGGCAATTCCGCAAATGACGGCGGTGCAATTTATTCACATAGCACTAAATTGAATATCACAGACACTGATTTTACGGGAAATACAGCAACTGAAAACGGCGGTGCTCTTTACATAATAAACGTAACAGAAGATAAACCCGTTACGATTACAGGTTCAACTTTTGAAGGTAACAAAGCCGGAGTTGACGGCGGAGCAATATTTGTCGCAAACACCCAAAAAATCACAATTAATAATTCCGATTTTATTAATAACTCAACAGAAAACGGTTTAGGCGGAGCGATAGCTTCAATAAA
>CAZOGS010000072.1:1191-3568 GCA_964579375.1 uncultured Muribaculaceae bacterium | reverse complement strand
CCGGAGTTGACGGCGGTGCAATATTTGCAGAAAACACTAAAAACATCACAATTAATAATTCCGATTTTATTAATAACTCTACAGCAAACGGTTTAGGCGGAGCGATAGCTTCAAAGAAAAGCACTATAACTTTGGACAACATTAACTTTAAAGGAAATACTTCCACAGGGAATAACGGTCTTGGCGGTGCAATCGGAGCGACAGGAAGTACTGTAACAATCACAAATTCAGCCTTTGGCGGAGCCAATGAAGGCAATTCCGCAACAAAAGGCGGTGCTGTAGCAGCAAGTGGTACTGTATTTGACATTCAAAACACTTCATTTACGGGAAATAGTGCAAAATATGGCGGTGGTGCTTATTTTACAGACAATACGACAGCTAATATAATCAGTTCCACATTTACAGGTAACAACGCAGAAATCAGTGGCGGTGCTATTTATAGTTTTGGCAGCAGTTTGGCTATAGATGATACAAAATTTTTCGGAAATACCGCAGGTGGAAACAATGAAGGTTGGGGCGGTGCTATCACAGCCGATTCAACGGACTTAACAATTGCAAATTCAACATTTGGTAGCGAAAATGGTACCGAAGGCAATTCCGCATCCTTTGGCGGAGCGATATCTTCAATAAACTCTGTCTTGAATGTAGAAAATACCGATTTTATAGGTAATACAGCAAGAAATAATGGCGGTGCTGTTTATATCTTGCAAAATAACGGTCATATTTATACCGATAGTAATATTGTAAATGCTAAATTTAAGAGCAACAAAGCAGGCACACAAGGCGGTGCAATAGGCTTAAAAGACGCTTTGGGTATGAATACTGTTTCAAATTCAATATTTGGCGGCGAAGATGAAAACGATGCAAATGTTGCAAATTTGGGTGGTGCAATTGCGATGGACAATTCTTCACTTTCAATTGAAAACAGTGCTTTTATGAAAAACAAAGCAAAAGTTGGCGGAGCGATTAATGTTAACAATGGTAACCTCTCCGTTAATGAGTCTAATTTCTTTTCTAACAACGCAGATAATTTAGGAGGAGCAATTAGCTTATCGGATGAAGCCGTAGTTACAATAGAAAATACACAATTTAAAGAAAATTCCGCATCATTAGGAGGTGCAATATATGCCGAAGCGGGAAGTACATTAAACTTAACCGATGTTGTCTTTATGAATAACAGCAACAACGGATCCGAAGCGGAAGATGTCGGAGGAGCCGCTATTTATGCAGTAAATAGCGATGTGAATATATCTGCCGTAAATGATAATGTGGTATTTGTTTTCAACAATAAAACAGGTACGTCAGACGGTGAGGGAACAGGTATTAGAGCAAAAGGCGGAAACTTGACTCTCAACGCAAATGAAGACAGATACATCTTTATGGCTGATGAAATTTTGCTTTCAGACAATTCAAATTTAAACATTAATAATGTATCGACAAATGAAAATGTTTCAAATACAGGTACAGTAGAAATTATGAACAAGTTGGCTGTTGACGGCACAATGACTTTATCGGGAGGTATGACAAGACTTAATGATATCGCAGAAAACAATCTTTCATTGGGAACGTTGGCATTTAACGGCGGAAGTTTAGATTTAAGAAACTGTGTTGCAAACACATTAGATATTAAAGGATTAAAATTATCTTCTGATTCAACCGTTTATCTTGACCTTGATTTAACAAACAAAGCGATGGATAACTTAAACGGTGCAAACGGAAATGTTACTTATGTAGACGGAAAATTAACCGTTGCAGAATTAAATTTAATATCTGATGCCGTCAGAAACACAACGAAAATCAAATTTACGGATGATGAAAACTTAAAGGATAACGTTGTATACACAGGTGCAACAACACTTGATTCCTTGTCGGGCTTGTACAAATATGATGTAAAATATTTGTCAAACAGCGGTGATTTCAGATACGATGTATCGTGGTTTCACCCTGTTCTTTACGGCTCAAGTGTTGCTATGCAAGGAGCATATTTAACGCAAATTGCTAATTTTGATACTGCACTCGGAAACCTCGATCAAAAGATGTTAAAGACACAAGCACAAAGAAACGCATTAAAATATGGCAACAAATATGCGGCAAATGACGACACGAACCCGCAAGTTTATTCACCTTTGTTTATCCCTGAAGAAAACAAAGGTGTTTGGTTCAGACCTTATGCAAACTTTGAAGAAGTAAAACTTGATAACGGGCCGAAAGTTAAAAACCAAATGTATGGTTCATTAGTCGGCGGAGATACTGATGTATACACCTATTCAAACGGTTGGGATGCTCAATATTCAGCTTATGTCGGATATAACGGAGCTTACCAAAAATATGAAGGAAACCACATTTATCAAAACGGTGGTGCACTCGGCTTAACCGG
>CAZOGS010000072.1:0-1091 GCA_964579375.1 uncultured Muribaculaceae bacterium | reverse complement strand
GAAAGATTTGTCGGATTTGGACAAGCAATGTTCAGAGCAGGCGGAAGAATCGGTGCAGGCTTCACTCTCGGATTTAGATGGGCAATAGGCAGCTTAAGAGATAAACACCAATAAAATAACCGAAAGAAGAATAAAATAAAAATTCTGAGATCAAATGACCTCAGAATTTTTTTATTTGATAGCTATATTTTAACGATTTCAGGCATCTTTATTTTTTATTTTTTTTGTTAAACATAATTTCTTTTGTAGCTTTTGACATTTCCGAATCAGTTTGAGTATTGCCGGCAATTACTCTCGAGCTGTATACTGTACCGATATATGTATCCGTCGGAGCTTTGGAAGACAAACAAGCACTATTTGGACCTTTGTTGCCGTTTACGTCAATCATGATTAAACCGTAATACATTTCATCCCTTTCAGGATCGTATTTTCCGCTACTCGTAAAGTTTCCCAAAGCAATCTTGATTCCGTCAGAAACAATCAAAATATTTTCCATTTCAGGGATAAAATCTCCGTTTGTCGCAAAAATCGTACTTTCATTCTCTCGGTCATAATTTTCATCTGTAGTTGCAAAAGCGGCAGCATATGCCGGTTGAATACCTAAAATCGCATCCACATAAGGTGTCCAAGAAATTTTAACAAGTCTTTTTTTGAATAAATTATCAATGATTTCTTTCTCAGTTTTTAAACCGTCATCGCCGATTCTTTCGCCCGTTAATGCATAATGCAATTGAATAGCTTGATTAATCGTCGACATTGCTTTTTTCAAACCGACCTTAAATTCTTGTTGATTTGTTTGATTCATTAATGTAGGAATTGTCATCGCCGCAATAACACCGATAATTACAAGTGTTATCAAAACCTCCGCCAATGTAAAGCCAAATTTTTTCATTTTTCCTCTTTCTTTTATTCATCTCCACACTTCAAACTGAAGGCATTGATGTTTAAATTTCAAAATAATTTTTGTAGGATACAAATTTAACACTATTAGTTCAGTATATTATATTTTTATAAAAAACACAAGAAAGATATTTATAATAAAAAAAAGAGGGCGGGGCCCTCTAATAATGGTTCTCATTTTTTTGAAAATT
>CAZOGS010000071.1:0-8334 GCA_964579375.1 uncultured Muribaculaceae bacterium | reverse complement strand
CCCGCATTTGTTTCAAAATTTTAATAATAAAAAACAATAAAAAAGACTTAAAATATAAAATTCTAAGTCTTTTTTTCAATATTAACAAATCAGTCTATTTTGTTTCTCCGGGAGGCAAGTCACCGTTTACAACCGCAGCTTCTTCGCAATCGAGGTTAAATTCTTTGCAAAGAGTTTTAATTGCAAGTTTTTCATTTCCCTTTTCTACCAAACAGCTAATTTTAATTTCTGATGTAGAAATCATCTTAATATTAATTCCTTCATCGGCAAAAGCTCTGAACATAGCTGCGGCGATACCGGGTCTGTCCACCATGCCCGCACCAACGATAGAAACTTTTGCGATATCTTCGTCAACAAAAATTTCTCCGCCTTCATCCAATTCGGGGAGGAAACTTTCGCAAACTTTCAATGTTTGAGCTTTATCGTCTTTATCGACGGTAAAAGCGATATCGTTCGAATTTGAGGTTCTTCCGTAAGCTTGAATAATCATATCAACGCTTATATTGTTTTCCGCAAGTCTGCCGAAAAGCAAAGCGGCATTACCCGGAGCATCTTTTACGTGTGTCAAAACGATTCTCACTTGTGAAGTATCTGCAGCTGTACCTGCGACCGGTTTATAAATTTCCATATCATCGACTCCTAATATTAATGTGCCCATGTCTTCCAATTTGAAAGAACTTCTAACCCGCATCAAAACGTTACATTGTTTTGCGGTTTCAACAGAACGAGGATGCAAAACATTTGCACCGACTCTTGCCAATTCAAGCATTTCTTCATAAGAAATTTGTTCCAACTTTTGAACAGTAGGAACTATTCTCGGATCTGCCGTATAAATACCGTCTACATCAGTATAAATATCACATCTGTCAGCATTCAAAGCGGCAGCAATTGCAACTGCGGAGGTATCGCTTCCGCCTCTGCCCAAAGTCGTAATTTCGCCATCGGGTGTTATACCTTGAAATCCAGCAATTACAACAATTTTTCCTTTATCAAGATTTTTTGTAATTTTTTCTGTTTTTACATCCAAAATCCGAGCCATACCGTGTACGGATTCCGTTATAATTCCAACTTGTGTAGCATTCATGCTTATTGATTTTCCGCCTTCAGCCTGAATAGCCATTGATAAAAGAGCAATAGAAACTTGTTCCCCTGTTGAAAGAAGCATATCCATTTCTCTCGGTGAGGGAGTTTGAGTTACTTCTTTAGCAAGGCTGACCAAATAATCCGTAGTGTGTCCCATTGCTGAAACGACTACAACAACTTGGTTTCCATTCTTTTGTTCTCTTAGTGCGGCTTTCGCTACATTGTGGATTTTTTGAGGGTCGGCAACCGATGTGCCGCCAAATTTTTGTACTATTATACCCACTTTTATTCTTCCTTAATTGTCTTTAATGTTTCCGTCAATCGGTGAAGTAAATCATCCATCTTATATTCCGTAGAATATTTATCCGTTAAACGATTACAAAACTCGATTGCTTTATTTATATTGTATTGCGTTGGTGACTGTTGTGCAATATTGTCATAAGAAATTGTGCTTATATACAAGAATTCTCTCGTGTCATGAAGTTCTTTCGGCAATGATTGCAACACTCCTATCGCTTCTTGAGGTTTTTTTATTGAATTTAAAACCTCTGCTTTTGTAAATATTGCTTCATAATATTTCGGATCAATTACCAAAAGTTTATCCAACTTTTCAATTGCATCGTAATACATTTCCGATTTTACCAAAACTTGTGCATAAAGTGCAATTACATCAAAAGCTTCCGGAGATTTTTTGTATGCGGCTCTTATCTTTCTCAAAGCTTCTTTCGTGTTGCCTTTCAACATCAAAAGGTTTGTATAGCCCGTATATGCTTCGATTAAATCCGGATTGTAATCTATCGACTTAACATAATATGATTCACTTGTATTGAAATCTTCCAAATAATAATAACATTTAGCTATTTTATTATATAAGTGAGTGTGTTTTCTCGAAACCTTAATACCGCTCAAATATGAGTTAATGGCGTTTTTATATTCACCTCTTCGATATAAGATGTCACCGATTTTTTCATGTGCAACCGCATTGTTATTGTTCTTTTCAACTATTTTCATGTAAAGTTGTAAAGCCGGCGTAGAATTACCCTCTTTAATATAATTTTCCGCAAGGTAGAACAAATTGTATTCGTTATCTCTATCAAGCTCAAAAGAGTGTAAAAATCTTTCTTTTGCTTCGGCATAACGACCGAAAACTTGCAGTGAAATTCCCCAATATGTATAGTAATGAGGATTGTTTTCCTGTCCTTTTTCATTTGCTGAAAAACATGAAATACATTCGGCTTCTTTGCCTGTTTTTGCAAGAGCAACACCCTTAATCATCATACAATCCGCATAATCGGGTTTTAATTCAAGTGCTTTTTCAACCAAAGCCAACGCTTCTTTCGGTTTATCGAGTCTGAAACTTGCAAGTGCAAGGTAGAAATATGTCACGGGATTTTTATTTTCAACCTTTATTGCTTTTTCAAGAGTTTCAACAGCATCTTCAAAATGTCCTAAATCACACAAAACAATACCCATATAGTGCAATGCTTCAAAATCATTCGGATCAATTTTCAACGCCGCCTTATAAATTTCTACAGCCTTAAATCTCTTTCCTTTTTGAGCAAGTGCCGTTGCATAATTCGTGTGAATTTGTGGATTATTAACTCCGACTTTGCATGCCTTTTTATAGTAATTTTCACCGTCTTTAAACTCGTCTTGAAGAGTGTAGCAAGCTGCAATCAACGAAAATGCGGTACTGTTGCTTCTTTCAAGTCTTAAAACCTTATTAAAACGCTCAATAGCCTCTTGATACAGCCCCTTTTTCATATAGACCCGTCCTAAGTTCATATGAACGAGAGGTGAATTGGGTTGCAACGATGCAGAAGTTTCCAACTTATCGATAGCTTCATCCAAATCTTCCGTCAAAGACAAACTTATTCCCCAATTCGCATAAGCAAGATATGGTATCTGAGCCGAACCTTCGGTCTTTTTTGAATAATCAATAAGTGTTGTGTCAAATTCTCTGATTTTTTCTAAAAGTGACTTGAAAAAATTGTTCATTTCTTTCTCCGCTGATATTGTCCAAGCCGTAAAATTCTTTATTCCCGAAACAATATAATAATTACATGGAATAATATACCATAGAAACCTACATTTACACAATTTGTAAAAATTAAAATTTTGCAATTTGAAAAATTCTGTTGATTTTGTGTTTTTATTATGATTAAATTTAGGTACTGGCGATATGTTATCCTCAAAACTTATCGTTGCGGCAATGGCGGAAAACCCGCTACGGGAAAAGATGGTCAAGTATCTTTTTTCGAGTTGTTACAGTAAAACAAGGAGAACCTTTAAATGGTTAAAATTAAACTTAAGAGAATGGGCTACAAAAGAAACCCTTTGTATAGAATTATCGTTATCAACGCAACTACAAAGCGTGACGGTGCAGCTATTCAACAATTAGGTCACTACAATCCGAAAACTAAAGAAATGAAGCTTGATAAAGCAGCAGCTCTTGATTGGATTTCAAAAGGTGCACAACCGACAGATACGGTTAAATACCTTATCAACAACGCTAATGAAGACGGCACTTTGAACTACAAACCGTCAACAAAAGAAAAATTATCAAAAAAAGCATTAGCAAAGAAAGCTGAAGAAGAAGCAGCTGCAAAAGCAGCAGAAGAAGCTGCAGCAAACGAAGAAAAAGCTGAATAGTTTTTGTGAAAGTTTAAGATGCCGCTTTCTTGTAAAGCGGCTTTTTTAATAGGTTTTATGCAAAAAATTTTTATTATTATTCCGGATAAAACACCTTATTCACTTTGTGCAAAAAGTTTTGCCAAAGGTTTTAAGCATGCCGGTTTTTATATGGAAAAATCTTTTTCCTCTGAAGTGGACAAAGAAAATCTCTTAAATTTTAATCCGGATATCGTTATGTGTTTTGATTTTGCGGAACTAACCGAAGGGATTTTAGACGAAATTTACCAAAAAAATCAAAATTGCATCTTTATTTTCGATTTTATAACCGCAATAAATAAAAACTCTCAAAAAATAGATATTGCCAATCTGAAATATTTTGAGGGTAAAAAATTAATTTTCACCGCCGACAAATCAAATTTAAAAAGTATCGAAAATTCTATCTATTTGCCAAGCGGAATAAATACAAAAAAATACAAAAGCGTTTTTGAAAAATACAATCGGGGAATTTCAATATTTGCAAACCCCGACGATATTAACAACTTAAAAATCATAACGGATTTGATAGAACATTTCGGAAAAATTTCCGTTTTTGCCGATGAATTTGAATATCTTCACAGCTTGGAAAACGAGTTGTGGGAAGAATTAGACAATCCCGATTTAAAAGAAGCTTACAGAAAATCTTATTGCGGAAGCGTTGCCGAGGAAAAAGAAAGAGCGAAAGCAATGTCGACAAGCTTTATAACCGTTATCCCCTCTTCTCATACCCCGAACGGCGTTGATTTTACCGTTTTTGAAACAATTGCATCTTCCGGTTTTGCAATTTGCGAAGAAAATCCGGAAACAAAAAGACTTTTTGACGTCGGAAGAGAAATTGAAACGTACAAATACACAAGCGAATTAATCGACAAAATAGAATTTTACCTTGCACATCCTTCTTTCGCAAGAACAATTGCAGACAACGCAAGAATGGCAGCCGTAAACAACCACTCTATTCAAATAACCATACGAAAAATTTCTGATATAATAAAGAAAAAATTTAAATAATCAGAGGCAATTATGAACAAAATTCTCGTGATAGATGATGATGAAGCGGTTAATGAACTTATCAAAATAAATTTAGAGCTTGCGGGATATGAAGTTTATTCGGCAAATGACGGAACAAAAGGTTTTGCAATTGCAAAACAAGAAAAGCCCGATTTAATAGTGCTCGATGTCATGATGCCCGATGTTGACGGTTATACCGTAGCAAAAAGAATAAGAGAAAACGAAGAAATAAAAGATACTCCGATAATCATGCTGACGGCTCTCGGAATGCTCCAAGATAAAGTCAAAGGCTTTGATATCGGTGTCGACGACTATCTTGTAAAACCTTTTGAAACGGAAGAGCTAAAAGTCCGTATAAGGGCTTTGCTCAAACGTTCCGACAAAATCCCGAAATCCGCAACAACAAGAGAAATATTGCAAATGGGAGATGTAACTTTAATTCCGGAAACTTATTCGGTTGAAATTAAAGGACAAACCGCAAAAGTTACCCCGATTGAATTTGATATAATAAATCTTCTCATGCAAAATTACGGAAACATGGTTTCCGGCTCAAAAATTTTAACCGATATTTGGGGCTATAATCCCGATGACGACGTCGAAACAATTCGGGTTCACATTCGACACATAAGAACAAAATTAGATAAAATATCAGGGGACAAACAATACATCGAAACCATTTACGGAGGCGGTTACAGACTAATCCCCGAAGGTGTCGAAAAGAAAAAGAAATAATATCCTTGCCATAAAACGATTTGGGCTTTCAAGCATGCTTGAAAGCCTTTTGTCTGTTAAATTTCAGAGATTGTGTAGTTTTGTTATTAAATGTAAATTTTTTTGTAAAGCTCGAAATCAAGGTATAATCGGATTTTAAAACTTGACAAAATTTGAAACGGTCTGTTCATTTGGATTACAACGTTATAGGGGGCAAAAGAGTTGCAATTGTTGATTTTTAGGTTTTTTGTAGTTTTATTGCAAAAGCGTAACAATTCAATAAATCTCTGAAACTCACACAGGATAAACATTAGAGAGATATTTAAAAAAAGACGTACTTGTTCCGCACTTTTAAGTTAAGTGTATGTTGTACTATAATTTTAGAAAGACCGATAAGATGTAAGTATTTAGGCATGCTTTCGGATTGATTTATGTGATTGGGAATATTCCGTATGGAATTTAAGGAGAATTAAATGCAAAGTTCTGCAATGAATAACAGTAGCAATTTGAACAATGAAAATAAGCAACAAAATGAAGTTTTAACAAATGCCGTAAAGGCTATGTCAGGCTCTTCTGATTTTACGCCTCAACTTCTTTTGGATATGCAAATATTAAACGAAAACAAAATTTGCATCGTTAAAAAAGACGGTACACACGAAAAATTTAACATTCAAAAAATTATCAATGCAATTTCAAAATCCGCAGAAAGAATGTTAATCAAATTCAACGAAAATCAATTGAGAAGAATTTGTAACATCGTAAAAGAACAGATTTTGATTTTGAACAAACACGATATTGACATAAAAGAAATTCACTTTATCGTGGAAACAGCACTTGACGAAGTAAGTCCGAGAGTTGCACAAAGTTACAGAAATTACAGAAATTACAAGACAGAATTTGTTCAAATGCTCGACAAGGTGTACAGAGAAAGCCAAAAAATCATGTACATCGGTGACAAAGAAAACTCAAATGCAGACTCTGCGTTGGTTTCAACAAAACGTTCTTTGATTTTCAATCAATTGAACAAAGAATTGTACAAACAATTTTTCTTAAATGTGGAAGAGCTTCAAGCAATTCGTGACGGATACATTTACATCCACGACATGTCGGCAAGACGTGATACGATGAACTGCTGTTTATTCAACGTCGGCGAAGTATTAAGAGGCGGCTTTGAAATGGGCAACCTTTGGTACAACGAACCGAAATCATTGGATGTTGCTTTTGATGTTATCGGCGATATCGTAATGGCGGCAGCAAGCCAACAATACGGCGGATTTACCGTTCCCGAAGTTGACAAACTTCTTGCTCCTTATGCTGAAAAAACATTCGAAAGACAATTAGAACGTTACACTTGCATGGGATTATCATTGGAAAAAGCAAGAGAAGAAGCGATTAAAGATGTTCAAAATGACTTTGAACAAGGTTTCCAAGGTTGGGAATACAAATTTAATACGGTTGCATCTTCAAGAGGTGACTATCCGTTCATCACAATGACAATGGGCTTAGGCACGGGTGAATTTGAAAAAATGGCATCAATTACAATGCTTCGCATCCGTGAAAAAGGTCAAGGCAAAAAGAACAACAAAAAACCCGTTCTTTTCCCGAAAGTAGTATTCTTATATGATGAAGAACTTCACGGCGAAGGCGGCGAACTTCACGATGTATACAAAGCAGGCGTTGAATGTTCAAAACGTGCAATGTATCCGGATTGGTTGTCTTTGACAGGAGAAGGCTATGTTGCTTCAATTTACAAAAAATATAAAAAAGTAATCTCACCGATGGGTTGCAGAGCGTTCTTATCACCTTGGTTTGAACGTGGAGGAATGACTCCTGCCGACGAAAATGACGAACCGGTATTTGTCGGAAGATTTAATATCGGTGCGGTAAGCTTGCACTTGCCGATGATTTTGGCAAAAGCAAGAAAAGAAAGCAAAGATTTTTACGAAGTTCTCGACTACTATATGGAATTAATCAGAAAAATCCATATCAGAACTTACGATTATCTCGGCGAAATGAGAGCATCCGTAAACCCGCTTGCGTACTGCGAAGGCGGATTTTACGGCGGACATTTAAAACCGCACGACAAAATCAAACCGCTTTTGAAAGCGGCAACGGCATCTTTCGGCGTTACTGCGTTGAACGAACTTCAAGAGCTTTATAACGGCAAATCCCTCGTTGAAGACGGTCAATTTGCTATTGAAGTAATGGAATATATCAACAAAAAAATCAATGAATTTAAAGAAGAAGATGGCAATTTGTACGCAATTTACGGAACTCCGGCAGAAAGACTTTGCGGTTTGCAAGTTGAACAATTCAGAAACAAATACGGTATTCAAGATAAAGTTTCAGACAGAGGATATGTTTCAAACTCATTTCACTGCCACGTTTCGGAACACGTTACACCCATTCAAAAACAAGACCTTGAAAAAAGATTTTGGGACTTATTTAACGGCGGAAAAATCCAATATGTAAAATATCCGATTTCATATAACACGGAAGCGATTGAAACACTTATCCACAGAGCGATGGAAAAAGGTTTCTATGAAGGTGTTAACCTTTCACTTGCATATTGCGATGACTGCGGACACCAGGAATTATCAATGGATGTTTGCCCGAAATGCGGAAGCAAAAACCTTACAAAAATTGACAGAATGAACGGATATCTTTCATACTCAAGAGTCAACGGGGATACTCGTCTTAATGAAGCAAAAATGGAAGAAATCAAAGACAGAGTGAGCATGTAATGAATTATCACAATATCACAAAAGATGACATGCTCAATGGTGACGGATTAAGGGTAGTTTTGTGGGTTGCAGGTTGCACCCACCATTGCCCTGAATGCCAAAATCCGATTACGTGGGA
>CAZOGS010000070.1:0-8373 GCA_964579375.1 uncultured Muribaculaceae bacterium | reverse complement strand
CCTTTTACCGCAACGGCACCGCCGGTGTGGAAGGTTCTCATTGTAAGCTGTGTACCGGGTTCACCGATTGATTGAGCTGCAATAATACCGATTGCTTCTCCGACGTCAACCGTTTTTTGTGTCGTCATTGCCCAACCGTAACATTTTTGGCAAATACCGTATTCAAGTTCACAAGTCAAAGGTGATCTCATTTTCAATTCTGTCAAATTGAGATGAGCAATTTTCTTAACATCTTCTCTGTTAAGAGTTGTGTTATTTTCAATAATAACTTCACCGTTTTCATCTGTAATATCTTGAGCAACCGTTCTGCCCAAAAGTCTGTCAATCAAAGGAACGATAACTTTATCACCGTCCATAATCGGCTTCATATTAATATAACGTTCCGTACCGCAATCAACATCACGAACGATAACGTCTTGAGCAACGTCAACCAAACGTCTTGTCAAATAACCTGAATCGGCTGTTTTCAAAGCTGTATCTACGAGCCCTTTTCTTGCACCGTAAGAAGAAATGATGTATTCCGTTACACTCAAACCTTCTTTAAAGTTTGCTCTAATCGGCAAGTCGATGATTTGACCTTGTGCGTCAGCCATCAATCCTCTCATTCCGACTAACTGTGAAACCTGTGAGAGATTACCTCTCGCTCCGGAGAATGCCATCATATAAACAGAGTTCAATCTGTCAAAGTTTGATACGACATTTTCCGTAAGTTTCGCCGTAGTTTCTGACCAAGTATCAATGACTTTTGTATATCTTTCAACTTCGGTAATTTCACCCTTTAAATAACGGTGCGTTGATTTTTTGATTTCTTCATCGGCAGCCGCCAAAAGGTCTTTCTTAATCGGAGGAACCGAAAGGTCTGAAATTGTAATTGTAACACCTGCTTTTGTTGCATACTTATAGCCCAAATTTTTGATGTTATTTGCAAGGTCAGCCGTTTTAGCACCGCCCCATTCAAGATACATTTGAGCCAATAAATTTGCAAGTGACTTTTTGTTCATTTGCTCGTTAATGAACTCAACGTTCTTCTTCATATTTTTATTTGTTAAAGTATCCATTATTTATCACCTTAAATTTTAACTACGTTGACAAAAGAGATTTTCTGATTGTTTCATTGAAGATAATTCTTCCGACCGTAGTTTCAAATCTCTTGTTGTTTTCATCACGAACTACAATCTTTTCGTGTAATTTGATTACACCGCAATCATATGCTGAAATTGCATCATCGTAGTTGTAGAAGTAATGTAATGTATCCGAAATATCTTCTCTCATCAAGGTCAAGTAGTAAACACCCATAACCATATCTTGAGAAGGTGTGATAATCGGTTTACCTGTTGCAGGTGCCAAAATGTTGTTTGTTGCCAACATCAACATTCTTGCTTCCGCTTGTGCTTCGATTGACAACGGAACGTGAACAGCCATTTGGTCACCGTCGAAGTCGGCGTTAAATGCCGTACATACGAGCGGGTGCAATTGGATTGCTCTGCCTTCAACCAATTTCGGTTCAAATGCTTGAATACCTAATCTGTGAAGTGTCGGAGCACGGTTCAACATTACAGGGTGTCCGTCGATTACTTCTTCCAAAATATCCCAAATGACCGGATCTGAACGTTCAATCTTCTTCTTCGCCGATTTGATATTTTGTACATGTCCTCTTTCGATAAGTTTATTAACTACGAAAGGTTTGAAAAGTTCGATTGCCATTTCTTTCGGCAAACCGCATTGGTTAAGGCTCAATTGAGGACCTACAACAATTACGGAACGACCTGAGTAGTCAACACGTTTACCCAAAAGGTTTTGTCTGAAACGACCTTGCTTACCTTCAATAATATTGCTCAAAGATTTCAAAGGTCTGTTGTTCGGTCCGACTACCGTTCTTCCTCTTCTGCCGTTATCAATAAGAGCATCTACAGCTTCTTGTAACATACGTTTTTCGTTTCTTACAATGATTTCGGGTGCTCCCATTTCAAGCAATCTTTGTAAACGGTTATTTCTGTTGATAACACGTCTGTATAAATCGTTCAAGTCGGATGTTGCAAATCTTCCGCCGTCCAATTGTACCATCGGTCTTAAATCCGGAGGCGTTACGGGAAGTACATCCATAATTAACCAAGTAGGATCAGTGTTGCTTGCAAGCATTGATTCCATTAATCTTAATCTCTTGATTAATTTTGCTTTTCTTTGTACTGAACCGCCTGCAGCTTGAAGTTCTTCGCGAATTTGTGCAACTGCATCAGTCAATACGATTTCGCCAAGCAAATCTTTAATAGCTTCTGCACCGATTCCTACACGAAGAGCACTTTCTTCATTTTCCATCATAAAGTCTTCGTATTCTTCTTCGGACAATAATTGGAATTTCTTAAATTCAGTGTCTGCAGGGTCAATTACAACATAGCTGTTAAAGTAAATGACTTGTTCCAAATCTTTAAGAGTCATATCAAGGAGTAAACCGAGATAGCTCGGAATACCCTTTAAGAACCAAATGTGGCTGACGGGAGCAGCAAGTTTAATGTGTCCCATTCTGTGACGTCTTACCTTTGAATCAGTAACTTCAACGCCGCATCGTTCACAGATGATACCTTTATGTCTTACTCTTTTATATTTACCGCAATAGCATTCCCAGTCCTTTGTAGGTCCGAAAATTCTTTCGCAGAACAAACCGTCACGTTCCGGTTTTAACGTTCTGTAATTTATAGTTTCCGGCTTTGATACTTCGCCGTATGACCATTTAAGAATTCTCTCGGGAGATGCGATGCTGATTCTTATATAATCAAAATAATCTATACTTGTGGACATTATTAATTGTCTCCTTTATTTACTATTCTTTGAACGATGATGACGTATCAAAGAAATTGATATTCAACAAATCGGAATCCATATCCGAAAGAACTCTCTTAGGTGCCGCTTTTCTGATATCATCAGAATCAGACATAAGATTTACTTCTTCGCCGCCCTTCTTAGCAACCGTGATATCCAAACCGATACTTTGAAGTTCTCTTACGAGTACCTTAAATGATTCCGGAATACCCGGTCTCGGGATATTATCACCCTTAACGATTGCTTCATAAGCTCTTGAACGTCCGTTAACATCATCAGACTTAATCGTAAGCATTTCTTGAAGAACGTATGCTGCACCGTAAGCTTCGAGTGCCCAAACTTCCATTTCACCGAATCTTTGTCCGCCGAATTGAGCTTTACCACCCAAAGGTTGTTGTGTAACAAGTGAATAAGGTCCTGTTGAACGTGCGTGGATTTTATCATCTACCAAGTGAACAAGTTTCAAGAAGTAGATAAGTCCGACTGCAACCGGTCTGTCAAACGGTTCACCGGTTCTGCCATCCATAAGAATTACCTTACCGTCTTCTCTTACCCAATCGCAACCCGATTCTTTAATACCTCTGATAAGCTCTTCTTTTGTAGCTTTTTCAGATTGGTTTGAACCGTACATTTCATCGAATGAAGGGGATTCATAATAGTCACCCGTTAAGTATGCAGCCAAACCTAACAAACATTCATAAGTTTGACCGATGTTCATACGAGAAGGTACACCGAGCGGATTAAGTACGATATCTACAGGTGTTCCGTCCGGCAAGAAAGGCATATCTTCTCTCGGAAGAATTCTTGAAACAATACCCTTGTTTCCGTGACGTCCTGAAAGTTTATCACCGACAGAAACCTTACGTTTTTGAGCAATGTAAACTCTGATAACGGTATTTGCTCCCGGCGGAAGTTCATCGCCTTTTTCTCTGTCAAATACCTTAACGTCGACTACACGTCCGCCTTCTCCGTGAGGTACACGAAGTGAATTGTCTTTAACATCTCTTGCTTTTTCGGCAAAGATTGCTCTTAACAATTTTTCTTCCGGCGGATGTTCCGATTCGCCTTTCGGAGTAACTTTACCGACCAAAATATCGTCAGCATATACTCTTGCACCGATTCTGACAATTCCTCTTTCATCTAAGTGACGAAGTGAATCTTCAGAAACGTTCGGAACTTCTCTTGTAATTTCTTCAGGTCCTAATTTTGTTTGACGAGCGTCAATTTCTAATTTTTCAATGTGAACTGAAGTGAAGACATCATCTTGAACCAATCTTTCGGAAATCAAGATAGCATCTTCGAAGTTATATCCTTCCCACGGCATATATGCCGCAAGAATGTTTTTACCTAATGAAAGTTCACCAAAGTGAGTTGAAGCACCGTCAGCAAGAACATCACCCGCTTTAACGGCTTGTCCGACTTTAACAATCGGTTTTTGGTTAATACAAGTGTCTTGGTTGCTTCTTACATACTTCATTAATTGATATCTGTGAAGCTTGCCGGCATTGTCTTTAATAGTGACTTCTTCACCGACAACTCTGTCAACAACACCGTCAACTTCCGTTACAACAACCATACCGGAGTCTTTTGCGGCTCTCTTTTCAAGACCCGTACCGACAACCGGTCTGTCCGTAATCAAAAGCGGAACAGCTTGACGTTGCATGTTTGAACCCATCAAGGCACGGTTAGCATCGTCGTGTTCAATAAACGGAATTACAGATGTAGCAACCGAAATAATCTGAATAGGCGATACACCGACAAAGTCAACCTTGCTTGAGTCATCTTCCGTAAATTCGGATTTATAACGAACGGGAACTTTGTCAAACTTAAATGTTCTGTCTTTGTTCAACGCTACGTCACCGGGGGCAACACGGAAGTTTTCTTCTTCGTCTGCCGACATGTAGTGAACTTCTTCCGTTACCTTACCGTCTTTTACCGCAAAGTAAGGAGTTTCAATAAAGCCGTAATCGTTAACTCTTGCGTGAGTTGCAAGTGAACCGATAAGACCTGCGTTCGGACCTTCAGGTGTTTCAATCGGACAAAGACGTCCGTAATGTGAAGGGTGAATATCACGAACAGCAAATCCGGCTCTTTCTCTTACCAAACCACCGGGTCCTAATGCCGAAATACGTCTTTTGTGAGTTAATTCGGCGAGAGGGTTCGTTTGATCCATAAATTGTGACAATTGTGATGAACCAAAGAATTCTTTCAACGCCGCAACAAGCGGTTTTGTATTCAACAAATTCAAAGGAGTCAATGACTCTGAATTTTGCAAAGTCATTCTTTCCTTAACAATTCTTTCAATTCTGCTTAAGCCTACTCTGAATTGGTTTTGGAGCAATTCACCGACCGAACGGACACGTCTATTTCCGAGGTGGTCGATGTCATCACAACTTCCTTCATCGTAAGTTAAATTAATCAAATATTCGATAGATGATACCAAATCTTCGGTAGTCAATGTTCTTTGAGTTGCAGGAATGTTCAAATTCAACTTTTTGTTGAGTTTGTAACGACCTACACGACCTACATCGTATTTCTTTTCATCAAAGAATCTTGCATCAAGAATTTGTTTTCCGCCGAGAGGTGATGCAGGATCACCGGGACGCAATTTCTTGTAAACTTCAATCAATGCATCATCTTGTGTTTCTGTTGTATCTTTATCCAAAGTCTTTTTCAAAAATTCAAAGTGGGTAAAGCGTGATTCCATTTCAGCAACGGATAAACCTAATGCTTTCAATAATGTGGTTGCCAAAATTTTTCTGTTTTTATCAATTTTGACGTGAACTACATCATTCGCATCCGTTTCAATCTTCAACCATGCTCCTCTATTCGGAATCAAAGTTGCGTTGAATAAACGTTTACCTGTCGGAGAAATTTCTCTCTTGAAGTAAACCCCCGGAGAACGCACGATTTGCGAAACGATAACACGTTCCGCTCCGTTTACGATAAATGTACCTTTATCGGTCATTGTCGGGATATCTCCGATGTACACTTCTTGTTCTTTGATTTCACCGCTGTCACGGTTAACCAAACGAACCATGACTCTCAACTGTTTCGCATAAGTTGCATCATGAATTCTTGCTTCTTCGATAGTGTATTTCGGATTATCGAATGTATAATTCGGTAAGAAATGTAACTCCAAACGACCCGTATAGTCTTTAATCGGAGAGTATGAAAGAAATTCTTCCTTCAAACCTTCAGTCAAAAACCACTCAAAGGATTTCTTTTGGACTTCAATCAAGTCCGGCAAATAATCCAAACGAGTCTTGGGTATCCCCATCGGCGTTACTCTTTCAGAATAAGTTTTCTTTAACATTTATTCACCTCGCTGCATGTGGCATACTTTTTTATTCAATTTTTTATAAATATGCATTGTACTGTACAAAATTATAATCTTTTCTTTGATATCAAGGGTTTCGGTCTGTTTTTACTCTTTATTAAGGGTATTTTGGACACTATTTTCCCGTTTAAAAATCATAACTTGCTAAAAGTTACACGTCAAGAAAAATCCGTTACAAAACTAAACTCATGTAAATATTTGTTTACATTAAAAATCACAAACCTAAAAACACCCATTATAATTGAATTTGGCTGTCAAGTTCAAATCTGAATTATTTTTCAAATAAAAAATCTATACAATTCTTAACGAGTGAGCAAAAAAAACGCAAAATGATATAATCAAATTATTATGAAAGAACAAAAAATAAAAATTGCAATTTCTACGGTTGTAATAACAATCACTGCAATAATAATCGGTTATTTTGCCGTAAATATTTTTTCGGAATACGCAGAAAAACATTTCGCAGAATATGCCAAAAACTCGGCAGAAATGCTGGCAAATCAAGCTTCTGCGGTAATAGAAAACACTCAAGACGAAAACACATCAATTTTAAACGCACTTGCAAAAGCAACAATTAAAAACGACAAGAACATCGTTTTTATTGAATTTTCAGACACAGACGGCAATGTTTTGTTGACAGAACAGACAGAAAATTTTGCACTGAATAATTTTAACGGGATAAAAATCAATGTTCCGATAAACATTGAAAAAGACGGAAAATATACAACAACCGCCCATTTAAAGATGTTCATATCAAACAAATTGCTAAATGAAAATACTCACAAGCAAAAAATCGGAATAATCGGACTTTTTTCGTTTTTGTGGTTAATAGTGATTATTTCATGGGCGATTTCAAGATACTTAACAAGAAGAGAAATTAATCTTCTTTGTTACGGGTTAAAACACATTTCCGACGGTCATTTCGGCACAAAAATCAAAATTGAAGGTCGAAAAGAAACGAAAGAGCTTATTGATATTTTTAATGACTTGTCGACAAAATTGAAAAATTACGAAGAGCAAAATGTCGGAAGTATTTTACTTGAAAGAAACAAATTAGAAGCTGTTTTGATGAGTATTGTAAACGGTGTTGTTGTTTGCAATAACGAGGACGAGATTGTATTAGTAAATCTTGCGGCGGAAAAAATGTTATCGGTTGCGGCAGATAATGTTAAAATTCAAATCCAATGTTATTCCGACAATCAAGGACAATATTGTTTCAGAGATAAAATCGAAGAATTTAAAGACACTCCGCTTGATATCATATTAAAAAATCCGCCCGAATTTACGGTCGAGATTGACAAAAAAATCATAAAGTGTACCATTTCTCCGATGTTTATGCAAAATGATGATTATGTCGGATACATCATTGTAATGCTTGATGTAACGAAAGAAACAGAGGTAAACAATCTCAAAAATCAATTCATTTCAAATGTTTCACACGAGCTTAGAACACCCGTAACCGTTTTGAGAACGTACATTGACACATTGTATTCAATGGGTGATGAATTAGACGAAGAAACGAGAAAAGAATTTACGGAAACGGCAAATAAAGAAGTAACAAGGCTTCACCGAATGGTAAATGACATATTGGATGTTTCGAGATTGGAATCTCCCGATGTTGAAATTGAAAGAGAAATGACCGACATAACGCCTGTTTTGGCGGATACGATTACATCAATGCAAGTTCTTGCAGACGATAAGAATGTAAAAATCCAACTTGAAAAACCGAACGGAGAAACCGTTTTACCCATCAATGTTGCCAATATGGAACGTGTTTTCAATAATTTAATTTCAAATGCAATAAAATATTCTCCGGAAGAAAGCACCATTGATGTTGTTTTAAAAATAGAAGGAGAATATGCAGATATTTCCGTAACTGACCACGGATGCGGAATTGCGGCAGAAAATTTGCCAAAACTTTTTGACAGATTTTACAGAGTCGAAAACTCCGTTCATACGGTAAAAGGTACGGGATTAGGGCTTTATCTCGTAAAAACGACCGTTGAAAAACATCACCACGGAAAAGTTTATGTAAATTCAACAATAGGCGAAGGCTCAACATTTGGAATAAAATTGCCCCTTTCTTTATAAAATCTTAATTTAAAGCGGGCAATTATAAAAATGTTTATCTTATAATATAAATATAAAAACGAATAGTAAATGGAGAAAAAAGATGACAAAACGTAACGTAGCGGTTATCGGTTGCGGACTTTGGG
>CAZOGS010000069.1:0-8426 GCA_964579375.1 uncultured Muribaculaceae bacterium | reverse complement strand
TCTTTGCTTCAACCATTTTTGCTGCAAATTTTTCCACATCGGAAAGAGGCATTTTCAATAAATGAAATGCCAATCTTTGTGCCGATTTCGGCCCGATGCCCGGAAACCTTTGAAAAAAATCCGCTAATTCTGCAATGGGTCTTGTGTATTCCATTAGAACAATCCGGGGATTTTAATTCCGCCTGTGATACTTTTCATCGCTGCTTCTGATTTTTCCGCAGCTTTTGCAGTTGCTTGGTTCATTGCTTGAGAAATTAATTCTTCGAGCATTTCAAGAGTGTCTTGGTCAACTGCGGACGGGTTTTCGGGATTGATTGCTTCGGGAGCTAATTTAATGTTCTTAAATTTGCCTTGTCCGTTACAAACAACTTTTACCGCACCGTTTCCTGCTTCTCCCGCAATATCCATTGCTGAAAGTTCCGCTTGTGCGTCTTGTAATTTTTTTTGCATCTTTTGTGCTTGTTGCATCATATTTGCAAAGTTCATAATTTTCTCCTTTAAGAGTTTGTAAATATTATTGCCGAATGGTCAGCCTGTACATTATACGAAATACAAAAAATTTTGGCAACTTTTTAATCGTTGCTTAACTTATTTTAAAATTTTATGTAAAAAATATCATGTTTTTGCTTTAATATTGTTAATTAAACAAGTGTGAAGGTTAAATTTTTAATATTTTAACTATTAAATCAGTTAAGGAAGTGTAAAAAATGAGTAATGCAACGGAAATAAAACCGTCTTCAACCCAGAGTTCACGTCCGGAATGGACTTCTCATATGGGATTTATTTTGGCAAGTTTAGGCAGTGCGGTAGGTTTAGGAAATATTTGGAGATTTCCTTATGTAATGGGAAAATACGGCGGAGGTGCATTCCTTCTCGTATATATGGTTTTAATGTGTGTGATTTGCATTATGCCCTTGCTTTGCGAATTATTCATGGGGCAAAAATATCAAAAAGCTGTTGTCGGTGCCTATGAATCAGTTGACAAAAGATTAAAAACTTTAGGTTGGGTTAACGTATTTACCGTTATTATGATTTCGGGTTTTTATTTTGCTGTCGGCGGTTGGATTATTCACTACATTTTAGTTTATTTATTCAACGTTCTTCCGCAAGGAACGGATTATGCGACTTATTTTAACTCATTTGCCGCTCGTCCCGTATTGCCGTTAGTTTATGCGTTCATATTTTTGGTTGTTTCCGCAATATTCCCGTTCAGAGGGGTAAACAGCGGTGTCGAAAAAGCAAATAAAATTATGATGCCCGCATTTTTGATTATGCTTTTGTTCTTGGTAATAATTTCTCAAACTCTTCCGGGGGCAAGAGAAGGTCTTGAATTTATCTTTAAGCCCGATTTTTCAAAATTTACCGCTGAAATGTTCCTTATCGCCTTCGGTCAGGCTCTTTTCTCCCTTTCTGTCGGAATGGGTGCAATGATGACCTACGGAAGCTATTTGAACAAAGGTACAAACCTTGTTGAAAGTTCTTACGTAATTATTTTCGGCGAAACTTTAATCGCAATTTCGGCAGGTTTAATGATTTTCCCCGCTGTATTCACATACGGTTTAAATCCGGGAGAAGGTCCGGGACTTGTATTTGTTACGTTGCCTCAAGTTTTTGAACAGTTGCCGTTCTGCGGAAACTTAATTGCAATAATGTTCTTTATTTTGTTGCTCTTTGCGGCTTTAACATCATCAATTTCAATGTTGGAAACATCAATTGCCGCTTTCAGAGAAAGCTTGGATATGACAAGACAAAAAGCAACTCTTATGGTTGCTGCAATAGTTGCCGTTCTTTTAATCCCTTGTACTCTCTCGTTTGGTCTTATGAAAGATTTCCAAATCTTCGGAAAAACATTCTTCGACCTGTTCGACTTTACAAGCTCGACGGTTTTGTTGCCGATTAACTCTTGCTTGCTTTGCCTTGTCGTCGGTTGGATTGTTAAACCGTCCGATGAAATTGTTAAAGGCAACAAAGTGCTCTACTTTATATTCAATATTTTGTTGAAATATATCGTTCCCGCTTTGCTTTTATTCTCCGTTTTGTGCGGTTTGAATATTATCAAGTTGTAGTAAGATGAATAAAATATTTTAAAGAGAGTTTCGAAGTCTTTCGAAATTCTCTTTTTTTTGTTAAAAATTTTTTAAAAAACGAGGCAATTTTTTGAGGCAAAATGTTTTGTTTTGCAAACACTTATAACTATTGAGTTTAAGACCATTTTAAAAATGTTAAGAATGTTAAGTTGGCAAAAATTGATTTTTACGGCAAAAAATTATTTAAAATGCCGCAACCCTAATAATTGCAACGAAACGCACGATATTTAGACAAAAATAAATGTTAAGAATGTAACAAAAAACACTCATGTCTGAAATTCAAGTTTACAAAAATTTTTAATATACATGTAAGAAGTTGAGAAAAACAGAGTTAAGGAAAAATTTTTAATGAAGACATTAGGTTTTGGTTTAATGAGTTTGAAAAAAGACCCGAAATGGGCAATGTCACATGGTATTGACCCTAATAATCAAACTTCGGGTTCTGTTGTCGGAAACGCAAAAGCAAATACCGCAAAAGGTGTTGATGACAGAGCAAAAAGAGGTGATGTCGGCGGTGTAAACAATCAAAATGCTAACATCTTTAATCAAAACCAAGTTAACAGAGTAAATCCCGAAAACAGTATTTTTAACCAACAAAAAGTTGGCGGAGCTGACAAGAGCCAATCAATTTTGGATATGATGAACAAAATTGATGAACAACACAAAGCAATGGGCGGTTCAAATCACGCTCAATCACTTGCTCAAGCTGATCCGAGCAACAATATTTCATTAAATGATAATGATGAAATGCAAAAGAAATTGGGCAAAAAGTTAAATATTTTTGCATAGACAGTTGAGAAAAATGAATGAATGAATTTAATACAACATTGCAAGAGCTTTGTTGTATTTTTTTTTGAACAATGGCATAATAGGGCAAGAAAAGGGAAATTAAAATGAAATATAAATCTTGTCATTATATCAATCATTGTTTAAGTTTTAACGATTCAAGAATTGTATACTGTACACTCGGTAACACGGCAAAAAACAAACAATATGCGGTTTTGAAGGAAAATTATAACGGTGAACCGATTGATTGGGATGAATTGCTTGACAGGATAGAAGCCGACAAAGAAAGCCACAGAAACGGTGTCATTATTGACTCTTGCAATGATTGCATGATGTTGAAGGAAGAAGATTGGGATTCTCAAAACGAACCGAGAAAATTCAAATATGTTCTTTTTTCTAATTGGTATGCCTGCAATTCAGCTTGTCGATATTGTTGGAAAGATGACAAAGATTTTTTAATTGAGGATGTAGATGCCAAAAAAATTAATCCGAACGACACTTATGACATAATTCCGATTGTGCGTGATTTAATAGATAAAAATCTTTTGGCGGAAGATGCAACAATTGATTTTGCGGGCGGAGAGCCGACAATGTACTACAAATTTGACGAAGCTCTCAAGATGTTTATTGATGCAAAAATTAAACATATAATTATTCACACGAATGCAATCAATTACAGCAAAGAAATTGAAAGAGCCGTCAGAGAAGGTATTGCGGAATTATTGATTTCCGTTGATGCGGGAACAAAAGAAGTCCATCAGGATGTAAAGAGGGTTGTTTCTTTTGACAGGGTGTTGAATAATTTGGCAAATTACTGCAAGGCTAAACAACCGCAAAATACAAATAAAGTCCGTTCTAAGTACGTGATTGTTCCTCATCATAACGATAAAAAAGAAGAAATTTTGAAATGGCTTCAAACCGCAAAAGAAATGAATGTTTCGGAGCTCGTTTTGAACGCCGACGACAGAATGTATATGTCTGAACCAAATTTGGATGATTTCAGAAAAGTGAAAGAACTTTGCGACTATTTTATTGAAGAAGTTAAAAAAGCCGATATGAGATATTTATTGTATTCAAATGCTTGCAATGCCTACACTACACTTGGTTTTAACCTTCCCGAATATTGCGGATAATTTTGTTTGACAAACTTTATCACTGTTGTATAATTATGTTTGTTAGGCAAACCTAACGCATTGGCTGAAGCAGTGGCATAAAAATGAAAAGCAGTGAAAAGTATACAACATTAGACAAATTGCAAATCGGCAAAGATGCGATTATTACTGACGTCAGATGTGATGACAAATCACTTCGTTCGCATATTTTGAACATGGGATTGACTCCTAACGTGGAAGTGACGCTGATTAAGACGGCACCTATGGGAGATCCTCTTGAAATAAGGGTTAGAGGCTATATTTTGACGTTGAGAAAAAATGAAGCTTCAAAAATTTTTATTACCAATGTTCATGACAAGCATGCTTATGAGAAGCATAATAAGGTTTTTACACCGATTGAACACTCGCAACGTGGTGAAGCGAAGCAATATTTGCCCGAAAATCAAAAGAAAAAAATTCAGCCGAAGAAAAAAATTACAATAGCACTTGCCGGAAATCAAAATTGCGGGAAAACGACGTTGTTCAATCGACTTACGGGAATGAACAGGCATGTCGGGAATTTTCCGGGGGTTACGGTTGACAGGACGGACGGGCTTGTAAAAAATTATCAAGATGTAATAATTACGGACTTGCCGGGGATTTATTCACTTTCTCCGTACAGTAACGAAGAAATTGTTACGAGAAATTTTTTGTTGCAGGATAAGCCTGACGGAATTTTGAACATTATTGACGCCACGAATATTGAGCGTAATTTATTTTTGACTATGCAACTTTTGGAATTAAATATTCCGATGGTAATTGCGTTGAATATGATGGACGAAGTTACGGAAAACGGTGGAAGTATTGATGTTAACGGTCTTGAGGCAACTCTCGGCGTGCCGGTAATTCCTATTTCTGCATCAAAAAATGAGGGTATTGAAGAACTTGCGGAACACATTGTAAATATTGCAAGATACAGTGAAAAGCCGTTGCCGTTTGATTTTTGCCAAAATGGTGAAGATGCCCAATCCGGTGCGGTTCACAGATGTATTCACTCGATTGTGCACTTGATAGAAGACCATGCAAAAGCTGCCGACATTCCCGTAAAATTTGCGGCAACGAAGATTGCAGAGGGTGATGAATTAATTTTGAACTCTCTTAATCTTGATAAAAACGAATTGCAAACTTTTAAGCAAATTGTTTCAACGATGGAAACCGAATGTAATTTGGACAGTGCGGCGGCACTTGCAGATATGCGGTTTTCGTTTATTGAAAATCTTTGTGAACGATTTGTTTTCAAACCGAATGAATCTGTCGGTTACAAGCTTTCCGCCAAAGCAGATAAGTTATTAACGGGAAAATATACCGCAATGATTACCTTTTTGGGGATAATGGCGGTCATATTTTACTTGACGTTCGGACCTGTCGGGACTTTTTGCTCCGATGTTATGGAGGTCGGAATAGATTGGTTCTCTGAGCTTACGGATAATGCTTTGACCTCGTACGGATTAAATCCTATTGTAAAATCTTTGATAATTGACGGTATTTTTGCGGGTGTCGGAAGTGTTTTGAGCTTTTTGCCGATTATTGTTATTTTGTTCTTCTTTTTATCTCTGATGGAAGATAGCGGTTATATGGCAAGAGTTGCCTTTGTTATGGATAAATTGCTCCGTAAAATCGGGCTTTCGGGAAGAAGTTTTGTTCCGATGTTGATTGGTTTCGGTTGTTCCGTGCCTGCAATTATGGCAACGAGGACTCTGCCCTCCGAGCGTGACAGAAAAATGACAATTTTCTTGACTCCGTTTATGAGCTGTTCGGCGAAATTGCCTATTTATGCACTGTTTACGGCTGCGTTTTTCAGCAATCATCAGGTTGAAGTCGTACTTTCGCTTTATCTTATAGGGGTGATTGTCGGCGTTATCACCGCATATTTTATGAAATTTTTTGTTTTTAAAGGTGAAGCGGTGCCGTTTGTTATGGAGTTGCCGAATTATCGCATGCCTGGGCTTGTAAATGTTTCAAGATTGATTTACATGAAGGCTAAAGACTTTATAACAAAGGCTTTTACGGTAATTTTTGTTGCAACGATAATCATTTGGTTTTTGCAAACTTTTGATTCAAGGTTGAACCTCGTAACCGACTCATCGCAAAGTCTTTTGGCTTCTTTGGGCAATTTCCTTGTTCCGATTTTCAGACCTTTGGGAATTACCGATTGGCGGATTTCGACGGCATTTTTGACCGGATTTATGGCAAAAGAAAGTGTTGTAAGTACTTTGACAGTTTTAAACGGAGGAAGTACCGATAACTTACCGCAAATGTTTACGCATCTGACAGCGTTCGTGTTCCTTGTTTTTTCATTGCTCTATACACCTTGTGTGGCTGCGATTGCAACCGTAAAGAAGGAGCTCGGAAAACGATATGCCCTGTTGGTTGTTGTTATGCAATGTTCAATTGCGTGGCTTGTCGCATACATTACTTACCAAATCGGTTTAGCGTTGTCGTAATTTTATCGGAGGGTTTGTTTTGCCGAAAAATCTGTTTATTCAAATTCGATAACAACAATTTCCGGCGGGCAATTAAACCTTATCGGCAAACAGCTTGTGCCTAAACCTTTTGTGACAATCATTTTCTTGCCGTTTTCTTCAAAATAGCCTGAGGCATACTTTACGCCGAATTGTGACGGTGCGATGATAGGGCCTATGAACGGAATTACGACCTGTCCGCCGTGCAAATGTCCTGCTATTGTTAAGTTTATGCCCTGCGGCAGATACGGAAATACATCCGGTTGGTGCGAAAGTAAAATAACCGGTGTTTTTGCGTATTTTAATGCTCTTTTAACATCGGGAAATCCTGTCGTTAAATCCTCGATACCTGCGATATAAAAAGTTTTTTGCCCGACTTCAATTTTTCGGCAACGATTTTCGAGAACGGTAATTCCGTTGTTCGTTAACGCATCTTTGATTTTTTGTCCGTCTTTATAGTAATCATGGTTGCCTAAAACCGTATAGATACCTGCTTTTGACTTGATTTTTGACAGGGCTTCGGCTGTTTTTGCAATCGGATAACTCATAAATTCACTGTGCATGTTGACATAATCGCCCACAAGTAAGACAATATCTGCATTTTGAGCATTTATTTTTTTGACGATATAATTAAGTCTTTTTTCTTGATACGGCTTAACGTGTAAATCGCCGGCAAAGACTATCTTTACGCCTTTTAAGTCCTCATCTTTGACTTTATATTTTGTGACCGTAACGACATTTGGCTCAATCGTGAAACACCACATCAAAGCAATTAGAATTGTGGTAAATATGGTACGTTTTTTCACGAGTCTTTTATCTTTTTTCTTTGTCACAATTGCCTCGGAATTATTTTGACATACATCTGATGAAGTTTTCTATTGACCTGTCGTATGTTTTTTCAACATCTTTCGGGAAAAAACAGCCCGGAATTTCTCCGTTTGCACGGTGATGACGAACGCACTGACAGCACATTCCGCTTGTCGGGCAACCGTATGTGCAGCCGCAAGTTTCTTTATTTTTTTCTTTTAAACATTCCATTTTAATCTTCTCCGAATAAATTGCCTGTTACAACACGTTTGACGTAAGCATAGTATTCATTTTTGTCTGCATAAGGTTCAATATTCTTCAAAATTTCTTCTTTTGATATGAATCCTTGGAAAAAGGCAACTTCTTCAAGACAGGAGATTTTTTCGCCTTTGTTAAGCTCCATTGATTGGATAAAATTACTTGCTTGCAAAACGGAATCGTGCGTTCCGGTGTCAAGCCACGTGAAGCCTCTGCCTAAAATTTCAACGTTGAGTTCACCGTTTGCAAGGTAAATTTTGTTTAAATCGGTAATTTCAAGCTCGCCCCTTGCCGACGGTTTGAGGGATTTGGCATATTCAACAACTTTGTTATCGTAAAAATATAAACCCGTTACTGCATAATTTGATTTTGGTTTTTTGGGCTTTTCTTCAAGAGAAACGGCTTTTTTATCCTTGTCAAATTCAACAACGCCAAATCTTTCCGGATCTTTTACGGTATAACCGAAAACGGTTGCACCTTTTTCACGTTTTTTAACGTTTTTAAGCATAGTTTGGAAACCGTAACCGTGGAAAATATTATCGCCCAAAATTAAGGCAACGTGGTCGTCCCCGATAAATTTTCCACCCAAAATGAAAGCGTCGGCGATACCTTTTTGTACATATTGAATTTCATAGGTAATATTTATGCCGAATTGACTGCCGTCGCCCAATAATTTAACAAAATTTTGATGGTCAACGGGGTTTGTGATAATCAAAATATCCTTAATACCTGCAAGCATGAGTGTTGAGAGGGGGTAATAAATCATCGGTTTGTCATAAACCGAGAGCAAAATTTTCGAAATCGGCAACGATGCCGGATAAAGTCTTGTACCTGCTCCGCCTGCTAAAATTATACCTTTCATAAAAATCCTTCCT
>CAZOGS010000068.1:0-8453 GCA_964579375.1 uncultured Muribaculaceae bacterium | reverse complement strand
TGGATTACTTCGCTGACGCTCGTAATGACTGGGAAATGCAATCCTTTATTTTTTACAAAATTGTAATGATTTTTTGAAAAAAAATAATAAACAATGGCGGTCAACTCAACAACAAAAATATCTACGTTTGTTTTCCGTATTCCAAAATTGCTTCGGATTGGTCATATTTTTGAACAATAAGATTATTTTCTTCCGCTATTTTATAAAACTCATCAAAAAGCATAAAGTAATGAGAAGGAACTTTTTTATGTTCGCCATATCTGTATTTTACAAAATCGACATCCATTCTGACCGATTTAATCCCCAAAGAAAGAACAACTTCAAAAAATTTCTTTATCTCTTCGATATTATCATTCACGTCATCAACGAGAATATATTTCAAAACAATATTATTTTTCGCATTTTCGGAAGCTTGTGTATATTGTTTTAAGTTTTCCACAATCGTATCAAAGCAATCGACTAATTTAATTTTTTTATAAGTTTCTTTTGTTCCCGCATCAACAGAAATCATCATATGAAAATTGGGGTTAATTATAAAAGCTTCTTTTATTGACTCAGAATATTTAATTCCTGATGAAAAAATATTAATATAAGGATTATTCTGTTGAGATAAAATACTCAGCAACTCGTGAAACTCGGGATTTATCGTCATTTCCCCGCCACTCATAAAGCAAACTATCTTTTCATCAATAATCTTATTTTCAATAAGTGAATTTATTATCGGTAATAATTTATATCGGCACCCCTGTCCGACCTGCCCGAAAGAACAATAGGTACATTTTGCGTTACAAGACATATTGTTTTGAAAATAAAAATCACGAATTTTGTTTGGAAAATCATCAACTTTTTCATCACTCAGATACTTTTCAATATCACAACATCCCAAACATTCATCGGGAATACCGTCTTGAAACTCACCGTTATTAATTTTATTTATAATGTTTTTTCTGAAATTATAGACATAGTCCCAATCTACAGGTTTTTCACCCTTATAATTTTCATAAAAAACAGGTCCCGAAACATTTGAACAACAAGCTCGAATATTATCATAAAAAAAATGTATTGAATTTTTTAAAAACGGGCAATTTAAGTATTTTGTCATCGGTTCCTCTTTTATTATTTATAAAGTGTATCGTTGTTAACACTCACTGTCAAGGGAAACAAACGCCCTCCTCTTTCCGAAAACTATTCTGTCTGAAAAATTACAAATCTATACTTTTTGCCAAATTAGGAACCATTTCATCCCAAAAATGTTCATTAGGATGTCTGTCTTTTTCACTAATTGCATATTCTATACCGTTAATATCTCCCGTTACCAAATCATCCAAGAATATTAATGACCAGCCTGCTTTTTCAGCTACCTGAATTATCATTTTGCAACTTTCGTTGTAATCATAACTTAAGATGTAATATTTAGTATTTTTCCAATTTTTTTCCATCTCTTTTTTAGACTTTGAAAAATATTCAACTAAATATTCTTCATTTAATTGAAAATTGTTCCCTTTTTGCGTAGCAATATACACATCAAGACTTTTTAAAATAAAAGAATTATAAAAAATTTTAGGATAACGGACTCTTTTAAAAGATTTTATATCGTAATTTAAATATTCATTAGGCTCTAACGGAATAAATACGTGCTGATACAATCTCGCATTGTGCAACGGAACATAAAGAAAAAAAACATATTTCGGCTCATTAATGACATTAAAATATTTGTTTTTCATTTGAATATTATTCAGCATATAATACATATGCTGGACGCCGGCTCCGCCTATCCCGAAATTATATATGGCTGAATTTGTATACTTCACCAATTTGTGAGAAAATGTCTGATTTTCCTTCAAACCATCTCCATAAGCATAAGAGCACCCGAATATTAAAATGGGATTTTTAATGTTGTTCTTATTTTCTACAGGTCTAAAATTATTCATAAGAACTTCTTGAAATAACTTATCAAAGGAATTATAAGGTTGTAAGAAACTCTTATTGCCCAAATCAGGATGTTTTTTCAGATTAATCAAATATAGTGCGTATTCCGCCAAAATAACGATAAGAAAAACTAAAATTATTTGTAATAAAATTTTTAAAAATATTCTCATAACTATCTCTAAATAATATCATTCATCTGCAATTTTTGCAAAAAAGAACTACAGAGATTTTGGATAAGCAATGTTTTTTGTATGATTTTCTTCTTTAATACGATTTACAACAGAAATTAATAACTTTTTATCATCAAGAATATTTTCGTCAATTTCAAGGTTCGACTCATTTAGCAAACATTGAGCAAAACTAAAATACTCAAAATTAAAGCCGTCAGAATTTGCCTTTTTCTCCATATATTTTAAAAGATATAAAACATGCGGAGAAACTCCGTTTGCACCGTTTCTTTGAAAATACTGTATTTCAACATCCGCAACAATATTTTCAACATTAAGCTCTTTCATTTTATCAAAAAATTCGTCTATACCTTCTATAGAATCATTTTGCCCCGGAATTAAAAGATATTTGATTTTCAACGTACTTTTTTCGGTTTGGCAAGCAACATACCTCTTAATACTTCCAATCACCGTATCAAATTTATCGGTAAGCTTAACCCTCTTATAAACCTCTCTGTCCGGTGAATCAAGCGAAATACAAACCATCGTATTACCTTTTTCCATCGCAGAACAAATTTCCTCACTGAATTTGATTGCAGAAGTATTTATCTTTATCTCAGCTTCATTTTCAACAAAAAGATTGAGAATTTCCCGAAAATTATTCATCAACGTCGGCTCTCCACCTTGAAAAATTACAAGCCCGCCTTTTTTAAAATATTTTTTCTCAATTAACTTTTTAATTATCGGATATGTATCATAAAATTTTAAATTATAGTAATTGTTATCACCGCAATAAATACAATTTGAATTACAAAGTTTGCTTTGATTAAACATTATCCACGAAATATACTTTTCGTACTCTCCCGCTTCACGCTCTTTCAAAAACAAACAACCTTCGCACTCGGGCAAAGTTTTTTCTATTTGGTTTAAATAATGTCCTTTTTTTATCTCAAATATTGCATCCCAATCTAAATCTTCACCGTTATACGGTTTTTTAATTACGGGCATTCCGAGGTTATTATGGTGCAATATACAGCAATCATACAGAACATCCAATTCAAAAGATAACCCGTGTTCCATCAATTCACATCTTAAAACCATAAAACCTGCCTTGTCTGAAAAATAAAATACCATAAAAATATACGAATATGAAGATTCTCTATCAATCTTCACCCCGTAAAAAAACATTTCTCACGTTCTATAAAATTGGGAAAAACTACCCGCAACATCCCGTCAATCCGTTTTACCGATATAAAAATCTTGAGTTTTTTTTACAAGAGAATGTTATATTTCAACGTTTTTGTGTATAATTAGCTTGTTCACGTTATGAGAGCAAAAACGGGTTGATTTTTTCACCCGACAAAAAAGAAAAATCCTCTAAATATGCAAAAAGAAAAAGTTTTAATAATCAGATTAAGTGCAATGGGAGATGTTATCTTCACAATTCCCTTGGCAAATTGCTTAAAAGAAAATAATTATGAAGTAACTTGGTTGGTTTCAGAAAAGGGCTACAGTCTTGTCAAAGACAATCCCTGCGTCGATAAGGTCATTTTGGCACCTATAGAAAAATGGAAAAAATCAAAAAACTTTTTTAAAAATTTTGCCGAATATCTGTCAATAATAAAACAAATCAGAAAAGAAAAATTTGATATAGCTCTCGATATCCAATTAATACTGAAAAGCCTTTTATGGATGGCTTTTTGCGGTGCAAAAAGAAGAATTGTCGCAAAAAATGCAAGAGAATGTGCAATTTTAGGGGGAAACGAAATAATCCCTCCGACAAGAATCGGAAATGCCCCTCACGCAACTCAAAGTTACTTAAAATACGCTCAACACTTGGGCTTAAATACCGATGAAATAAAAGTTACTTTGCCCGAAACATCAAAAGAAGTTAAAGAAAAAACAGATGCCCTATTAAAAGAAATAGACACTTCTAAACCAATTTTATTGCTCGCCCCTGCCACAACTTGGGTAACTAAACATTGGCAAAAAGATAATTGGAAAAAATTGGTCGAAAAATTAACTGAAAATAACGAATTTTCAATAGTCTTTACAGGCATGAAATCAGACAACGATTTAATCTCTTACATCTCTCAAAACAAATTACCGAGCTTCGCCGGAAGAACAAACCTTGAAGAATTAAGAGAGTTGCTAACCCGTGTTGATATGGTTGTTTCAATGGATTCCGGAACGACTCATTTGGCTTGGGCAACACAAAAACCAAAAATAGTTTCGATATTTTGTTCAACACCTAAAACTCTTTATGCCCCCATCGGCGAAAAATATATCGCCTTAAGTGCCGAAAATCATTGCGAACCCTGCCACAGAAAAAAATGTCCGAAAGGTACCGATGTCTGCACAAAATATCCCGATGTCGACACCGTTTACAATGCAATTATGAAATTGAAAAATATATAACAAATCTTGCTCAAACATCAAAATGTTCGTTTTTAATGAGCATCCATATACCCCCTAAAAAATTTTTTTCGAACCAATGATTTGGGCTAAATTTTGAACAAACATTCAGAAAACTTATCCTTAATCAAGTGCAATTTTGATTTTAAAATTTTGTATCGGTTCTTGTTTAATTAACTTTTTTTGATTTTCAAGAGTGTTTTTTATGGCAAAAACCCAACCGCTACGAGGGTTTACAAATACAAAAAACGCCGCCTGACTTTCAAGCAATCGTTGTGTATTATCAATCATCAACTCCCCTTTATCCGAAAGTTCAAAAACCGTAAAAGACAATGGTTCTCGGATACTGCTTTCAAGATAACAATCGTATTTAACATTATAAATTTTTGAAGTATCCTTCAAAACAGGCTTGTCATTAAATGTCGAAAGCCACTGATAGAGTGCTGTTATAAGATAATCGTTATTCTCTGTCTTCATGTTTAATCAACGGAATGAAATTGTCGACAAGCTCTTTGCTCCATTTTGAACCTGCACCGTCTTGAATAATTTCAAGTGCTTTATCAATTGAAAATGCCTTTCGATAAGGTCTGTCCTGCGTTAAAGCATAATAAGCATCAATGAGCAAAATAATTTGTGAACCCAAAGGAATATCTTTTCCCGAAACTTTTCCCGGATACCCCGTACCGTCCCAATTTTCATGGTGTTTTTCGATAATCGGAATAATGTCTTGAATACTGCTTATCGGGCTCAAAATTTCTCTTGCCGCAATTACAGGGTGTCTGCGAATAAGATTTTTTTCATCGTCAGTTAAAGAATCTTCCTTCTTGAAAATATTTTCAGGAATCATAATATTACCGATATCATAAAGCAAAATGGCAATTTTTAATTTATCGACTTCTTCTTTCGTCATATCCATATTTTTTGCCAATTTAACTGCCAAAAGCAATTTTGATTTCGTAAAACCGCTTTGATAAGTGGAGTTATAAGATTGGGTTAAAATATCCACAACTGAATAAATAACTTCTTTTGCGTTCTTTTCGGATGACGAAACTGCACTTAAACGAGCCGTAATATCTCCCGCAAGCTCGGGCGGAATTTGTACACGTTGCTTCGACACAATATCCAAAAACGCATTGACTGCAACTTTTTGCCAATTCGTTTCAATTTGTTTTTGCGTCATTTGAACTTGGTTACGTCCGTTAATTTTTGCACGATACATTGCTTGGTCGGCAAGCTCCGTCAAATCAAAAACATTTTTACTGTGTTCCAAAAATGTCGCTACACCAATACTTGCCGTAACATTTCCTATTTTTTCAAGCGGAGTCGCTTCAATTGCCGCTCTGATACGCTCTGCCGCAATCATTGCCCCGTAAGAATCAACCCCCGGAAGCATTACATTGAACTCTTCTCCGCCAATTCTTGCCGGAATATCGATAGAACGAGCCTGCTTTTTCAGAACGTTCGAAATTGTTTTAATCGCAACATCACCATATTGGTGACCATACGTGTCATTGATTGTCTTTAAATGGTCAAGGTCAAGCGAAACCAATGAGAACGGCTGTCCTAAACGCAACGCACGTTCGGCTTCCCTGTTAATATTTTCTTCAAAATATCGTCTGTTATACAATCCCGTCAAAGGATCCGTAACAGCTTGTTTACGCACTTCTTCAAACAATCCCGCAATCGTAATCGCAAGCTCTATCTGATTTGCAAACAATGTCAAAAACTTAATTTCATTTTCCGTACTTGCAGGATTAGGCGAAAAAACAAGCATACAGCCAAATTCTTCTTTTTCCTGCATTTCATTCTTTCTTCTGAAAATCGGAACAACAGTTACCGACTTACTCGGCGTAGACTGTACAATATTTTGTACAAAAGAATATTCCAAACTTTCTAAAATTTTATGAAATACCGTGCCGATATCTGATGTACTCTTAATCGTTCGCTCTTTCAAAGCCTGCGTAATAATCAAATCATCACTCGACGGAATACGAAAAGATTTGATATTAATCAAAGAATTATTCTCTACCGCTTTCATCAAAAGCTTACTCGCCGCATGCGATTTTACAAGGAAAAAATCTCCGTCCTTGTCATGTTCTTTCGTCAAAACCATTGTGTTCACATAACCCATTTGGTCTTGCATTGAATTAACAATAGAATCCAAAACATTCGTTAAAGGCTCGGAAGAATTCATCATATCCCAGATGCTGTTCATCGTCAGCAAGGTATTATTCGCCTTGTTTAACTCTTCCGTTTTCTTTTTAACTTCATGCTCAAGTTCAAGGTTTCTTTTATAAACGTCAGAACCTACGGAAGAAATATTCGCATCTACCTGTTGAATTTTGTCGAAAAATCCCTGTAACTTGGAAAAAATAGCAATCGTCCTCATATTGTCGGCTTTTTGATTATACTACTATTAGAACAAAATTGTAAGTATTTATTGAAAATTTTTAAGAATTTTTGCAAATTTTTACTTAAAATTCCAAAAACAGACAGACTAATACTCTTTTAAAATTTGTTGAAACAACGGAGGAAAACTATACTTTCTGTATTTAATCGATTTTGCAGACTTTAAAACCCTGACAAAATCATTAAAATGAGGATGATTTTCATGCCATACGGCAAGGTTATCATATTCATTATCCAATAAGGCTCCCCATTTGTAATACATAGAAAAAGAAACAAAAACATTCAAAGATTGACCTAATTTAATTAAATCAGGTATTTCCGTATAATTATAATCAGAAATAACAGTGTTAATCTTGACGGAATCAACCTCTCGCTTTTGTTGCAAATCCGCCGCCCATCTGAGATTTTCCAACACAACCGATAAATTTGAATGACGCATAATTTTATTATACGTTTCCTCCTTCAAAGAATGAATGGAAAAATATACATCGTCAATTTTATTTTCTAATCCCAATATCTCCACATTTTTTTTATTAAATAAAAGTCCGTTCGTCTGCAATCGAAACAATAACTTCGGGCATTTTTCCGTCAACGTTTTTATAAGCTTTCTCGTGTGTTCACTTGCCAAAAACTCTCCGGAACCGCTGATTCTCAACGACTTTGCATTTTTCATCAAAGGAATTAAAATCTGTTCGGCTTTTTTATCAAAAAGCTCCTTTTGCTCTTCCGTATTGCGAATTCTTTCGTCCCGACAGGTAATACAACATATGTTGCACTCCTTGTCATAAGAAAATGTAAAATATTTCGGCAACGGCGGTCTAAGCGTAAACTTGTCATTTCTTACTATTCTTTTTGCCCGACAAACGTCAAGATTACAACAAGAATATGAACCGTCTAAAACAGCTTGTCTTATCTCTGTTGCACTCTTTGAATACCAAATATCCTCAAAAGAATTATCACTGAATATGTTACCGATTTTTTTGCAATTTATATAATCGGGACAACAAGTGTAAACATCTCCGTTTTCACCGATTTCCAAATTTTCAAACGGTATCGAACAAGCTACTGCCATAAAAAACCTTCCCAATTTCGATTAATCTAATATTAGCACAAATTATTATTCCGCTGAATATTTCTTTTTTTATTGTGAATTTTCACATTTTGACTCATTATCCACACCTTTGCTCTATTTTTAACTTTTGTTAAGCTTTCCTAACATTTTTGCTTTACAAAATCTATCGGGTTTGATAATATAATTTTGTTAGGCAATCCTAACTATCCAATTTGTCATCGGTGTTCTCCTTCATACTTTCTCCGATGACTTTTTATTTTTGTTAGAATTTTTAATTTTTTTTGAACTGTTCCAAATATCGCAAACAAGGCAATTACAGAGGTATTTGCTTTTATTAGCATATAAAAAAAGGAGGAACGAAAAATGAAAGATTTAAAATTACAAGGAATTGACACAAACGGAGAAACGAAAGAGTTTACTCTTGCAGACTTTGGCGGAAAAAGGATTGTTTTGTATTTTTA
>CAZOGS010000067.1:0-8538 GCA_964579375.1 uncultured Muribaculaceae bacterium | reverse complement strand
TCTGCGGCAGATTGAGAACCATTAATTTTTACCAAGCCTTGCTCGAGCAAAAATTATTGTATTTCGCCTTTTTTACTGCTAAAATTTCCGCAATGGATTACTCTTTTTTGTCGTTTACAAAAAAATGCCTTGACTGTTGTCAAGGCAGAACACACACAATAAATTTTAATAGAGAGAGATAGAGAGAAATTTTGTTTATTAGAGAGTTACCATTTCTTCAGCTTGCAAGTCTTCAAATGCTCTTTGTGCTTCTGCAAGTTTAACGGTTGCTTCATCTAATTGAGCTTTTGCAAGGTCTGTTCTTTCGTGAGCAACTCTTGCGTTTGCTTCTTTTTTACCGACATTTTCTTGTAATTTAACCATTCTGTCAGTCATTTGAGCTTTAACTTCTGCGTTTGCTTTGTCGTATTGTTCTTGAGCTCTGTCCAATCTTGCTTGAGCTAATTCCAATTTTTCTTGAGCAACTCTTTCGGATTCTTCTCTTCTTGCAACTTGCAAGCTCAATTTTTCTTGATTTTCTTGAGCTTTTGCATATTTGATTTGAGCCATTTCAAGAGGAGTTAAAACTTTTTCTTCTTCTTTTTCTTCTTCAACGATTTCAACGAATTCTGCATCTTCGATTACTTCGTTTTCTTTTTCTTCTGCTACAACTTCTTTAGTTGCTTCAGCTTCTTTTACAACTTCAACTTCTGTTTCTTTTTGGTTTTGTTTGTTGAATTGAACTTGAAGTTGTTGCATAGCGGGGCTGTTACCCATCAATGCTGTTGCTAATTCATGTCTGAATGATTGTCCTCTGCCTGAGAAAAGAAATGCTGCGGAAGCTACAAGGAATAATCCGGGGCAGAAACCAAGTGCAAATCCTGCCATATAAAACATCGGGATTGAACCCAAAAAGAGACCGAGTTTATCGTGGTTAGGTTGGAAAGTATCGTGTGAAAGAGATGCTGAAAAACCTGATTGACCTTGTTTGCCAACGCTAACACTTGCACTTGCTCCGCCGCAAGCATTTGCTTTGTTTGATCTAACGGAAAGTGCCATCGAACCAAACGGGGGGCGAGTTGCGAGTTGTGTATTTTGATTTCTGTTGTTGTTAACGTTTGCTGAAATTTCCATTTTCCTTTTCCTTATTTCTTTCTCTCTTATGTTTTATTAAAGTATTCAAAAACCATGAAATTGCTAAATTTGAGCATGTTTGTAAACTTATGTTACAAAAACCATATATTAATTTTGTTCCTTTCCAAAAATCATATAAATACAGGGCTTAAAATAATTCAAAAACTGTTATAAATAATATGGTAGGAAAATATTCTGAGGAAAAATGGACAAACAAACATCTGAAATTACTTTAGAATGTGCAAGAGAAGCTCATGAACGTTGGTTAATAAAAAACAACAAAAATGACTTAGAAAAAGCAATTGAATATTATTCGAGAACTTTATGCGAAAATCCGACAATCTCAGAAAGCTATTACAGATTGGCTATGTTGCTTTGGGAAAGCGGACAAATCGGCTTGACCACTGCAATTAACAAATGTCAATTAGCCTTAACTGTCAATCCTTCCAATATTAATGCCCATTTGTATACGGGATATTTTTTCAAACTTGCCGAAAAATATGATGAAGCGGAGCAAGAATTTAAAAAAGCAATAGCTTTGTCACCGATGTATTCTTCAAGAGCAAGGCTAAATTTGGGTTTATTGAACGCAGAAAAAATCATGTCAGGTAATTTCAGATTTTCATATGCGTTAAAGTCCGCTTATTATTTAACAACAGGTACTTTTTTCGGAATTTTTGATTATCCTTACGTGAGAATGGGTATGCAAAAAATCAAAGAAAGTTTTGAAGTCGGAAAATACCTTGTAACAGGTTCTTTGCTCCAAAAATTCGGTTTGGAAAAAAAGGCTGTGAACACATTTAAAGAAGCTCAAAGTTTAACGGGACGTTCGGAGATTTTCGGAAAATTAATCGGTGATATTGATATTAAAAATGAAAATGTCGAAGCGGCTCTTGAATCTTATGAAAATGTTTTAAAGGTTAACCCGCACGACAGAGAATCTTTGTTGAAAAAAGCAACAATTATTCAAACATATTTTGAAGGTCGTGAAGACGAAGCGATTGCAGCTTATTCAGCCGCACTTGAAACGGAAGGTGACAAAGACTATATTTATTATGAGTTAGGTCATTTATATTTAAAGAAAAATGATGTTATTAATGCGATTTCTGCCTTCAAACTTGCTGTCGAAAAAGACCAAACAAATGCTTTCTTCCACAATGCCTTAGGTTTTGCTCTGTTTACGGCAGGTCAATACGACGAAGCTGAAGATCATTATTTAGTTGCGATAAATATGAATCCCGACAATGAGTGGACGGCAACGGTTTGCAGAGCGTGTGCTTTGATATATTCCGATGTTAAAAAGAACACTGAAAAGGCTGTCAGAATGTACATGCAATCGATTTCTTTATACCCGAGTTGTTCTGATACATACCTTGCTCTCGGTGATTTATACTTTGATGAAGCGGATTATGATAAAGCACTTGAAAATTACACAAAAACAATTGAATTAAATCCCAATGATTATTATGCTTTCAACAAACTTGCAACTTGTTTATGGCAAAAAGATTTTGTTGAAGAAGCCATAATTTCCTATAGACATGCAATCGATTTAAATCCTGAATATGATGCTGCATATAACAATTTAGGGGCTGTTTATCTTGACGGAAAACAAATGTATAAAGAAGCAAAAGATTGCTTTTTAACCGCAATTGAAAAAAATTCCGAATACGAAATGGCATACTACAACGCCGGACGTGCTTTTGAAGAATTGGGCGACAAAATTCAAGCGGCAAAGTATTACCAAAAATCACTTGAGCTTAACGAAAAAACTCACCAAATAACAACAATCGATATTCAATCAAAAATTTATGAATTGTTTGAAGATTAATTTACGGTAATTTTTGCCATTAATTCTTGAAATTCGGGAAAAGATGTATTAACCCACTCAAATTCTTTGATTAATAATGGTTGTTCGGAAATTAATCCCGCAACGTAGAAACTCATTGCCGTTCTGTGGTCGTGATGGGTATCAATTTCGATACCGCCTTTTAACGGTGTTTTTCCGTTGATAATCATTCCGTCGGAATGTTCTTCAATGTCTGCACCTATTGCTTTTAATTGGCTGACGATTGTTGAAATTCTGTCCGATTCTTTATTTCTTAAATCGGAAGCGTCTTTAATTACCGTTGTTCCTTTCGCTTGAGTTGCAAGCACTGCAATGACAGGGATTTCATCAATCAATCTCGGGATATCGCTTCCTTCAATTGTTGTTGCTTTTAAATCGGAGTACATAATCTTTACATCCGCAACATCTTCGCCAGAAACATTGCGTTCATTCAAAAGCTCAATATTTGCTCCCATTCTTTTGAACACATCAATAATCCCCGAACGGGTATAATTAATACCGACATTTTCGATTATAATTTCAGAATTTTTAACAATTGCCGCTGCAACCATAAAGAAGGCAGCTGAAGAAATATCTCCGCAAACTTCCATATCTTTCGGCGTTAAAGTGCACGGTTTGATTGATGTTGAGGTCAAAGAATTTTCGACAATATCCGCATTTAGATATTTCAGCATAATTTCCGTATGGTTTCTTGATTGATACGGTTCGCTAACGGTTGTAACTCCGTCGGCAAACATTCCCGCAAGCAAAACCGCCGATTTGACTTGAGCTGAGGCAAGCGGTGAATTATATGTAATTGAATGAAGCTTGCCGCCTTTAATTTTGAGCGGAGCTTTAAAATCGTTATGAGCAAAATTTGCTCCCATTTCTGTCAAAGGAGAAATGACTCTTTTCATCGGACGTTTGCTTAAACTTACATCTCCGAATAAAACCGAGTCAAACGGTTGCCCTGCAAGTATTCCCGACATCATTCTCATAGTCGTTCCCGAATTACCGCAATCTAAATCCGCTACAGGAGCTCTCAGGGCGTTTTTTGCATTTATTGTTAAGTCCATATCCGAATGAAAAGTAACTTCACATCCTAATTGTTGAACAATTTTCAATGTGGAATGACAGTCTGCACCTTTGGAAAAGTTTTTGATATTAACAATTCCTTTTGTAAGTGCTGCAAACATTGCCGTTCTGTGACTGATAGATTTATCCGGCGGGATTATTATATTGCCTTGTAATTTTTTTGCTTTTTGTGTTGTGTAATCCATTTTGAACTCTTTACTTTTTAAAATAGTAGAAATCGGGGTGTAACAGTGCTAAAAACGGTATCAATTCAAGACGTCCGATTAGCATGTTAAATATAAATATAATTTTTGTCGGTGTTTGCAAGAAATCGAAATTGCCTAAGGGACCTAAATTTCCGAAACAAGGTCCGACATTTCCGAGAGAAGCGATTGCCCCTCCGCATCCGATGGTCAGATTATGTTCAATTATTGTAGCAATAAAAGCTGTAATTGCAAAAATTCCGAAATAGAATATAACAAATGACATCATCTGAGCCATAATTTCATTAGAAACCGTAACTCCGTTTACACGAACGGGAACAACTGCGTTAGGGTGAATGATTTTGAATAATTCCCGTCTTATATACTTATAAACAAATACAAGTCTGATAATTTTTAATCCGCCGGATGCCGAACCTGCACAAGCACCTGTAAAAAATAAAGTTCCCAAAATCATTTGTGCCGCAAACGGCCACTTTGTAAAATCAACCGTTGCAAACCCCGTTGTTGTTATTATAGAAATTGATTGGAATAAGCTTTCTTCTATTGCCGTTGAAAAATTGTATGTTTTCGCAAAAATCAATATTAGGGCAATTGTCAGCGAGCAAAATAAAATTACACAAAGGTATGTGAAAAATTCATCGTTTTTCAATAACATTCTAAATCTTCTTTGAACAAAAACCCTGTAAAGCATAGAAAAACCTGTTCCCGAAAGGAACATAAAAAAGGCTATTATCCAAACAAATTGAGGATTGTTATATCCTATTATACTGTTCGGATTAGGCGAAAAACCTCCGCAAGAAATTGTTGACATTGCATTGCAAACGGCATCATACAAAGGCATCCCCAAACATTTTAAAATTATTATTAACGCAATTGTAAAAGCCGTATACATGTTCCAAAGCACTGCCGCTGTTGACTTTACACGTGGGGTAAATTTCCCGTCGGTCGGTCCCGGAGATTCTGCCGAAAACATTTGACGTCCCGCTACTGCGAATTGGGGCAAAATTGCAATAAACAATACAATAATTCCCATACCGCCGAGCCATTGCGTAAATGACCTCCAAAAGAACATTGATTTCGGATATGCCGAAAAATCGGTAAGAATAGTAGCTCCTGTTGTCGTAATTCCTGAAACAGCTTCAAATAAAGAATTAATCGGGCTTAATCCGTAGAATAAATAAGGTATCATTGAAACAAAAGATAAAATAATCCACGAACAGGCTACTGTCCCGAGAGCTTCAGTCTTTTTGAAATCATTTAATAAATCGGATTGAATACGTTTGGGATGAAGAAAAATTCCGATTATTAACGTAATAAACATCGTGATTGCAAAAGCTGATGCAGACAGTTTATCTTGATAATAAACCGAAACTGCAATCGGAATAAGCATGACAACTGTCATGTATCTTAGGATTAAACTTATTGCAACTGCCAAAAAATGTAATCTCATAAGCACCTAACAACATTTCAGATATTTTTGAATGGGAGCGGAATTTTCCTGCATCGTAAAAATTATCAGGTGGTCATTAGGCATAACCAACGTATCACCTTTGGGAATTATAACGTGTTTCCTTCTTTCTATAATTGCAATTACAGCTTTGTAAGGAAGTTTTAAGTCCATAATTTTTCGTTGTGCAAATGTTTCGGGAAGCTGAATTTCAACGACTTCTCCCTGACCGCTTTCGACCGTTGCAAGAATTGAAATATCCGGAACAATGAAATGGTCGTAAATATCGTGCATAGCCGCATCATTTTGAGAGATTGCAACATCAATACCGACTTTTTCAAATAATTCAACGTTCAATCCCTTGGAAACACGGGAAATAACTTTTTTAACTCCGGCTTGTTTTGCGAGCAGGGCACAGAGGAGATTTTTTTCGTCATTATCCGTTACGCAAACCATAACATCGGCATCTTCGGCTTGTTCATTGAGTAAAAGTTGAATGTCCGTGCCGTCACCGTTTATGACGAGGGTTTTATTTAATATTTGAGAAAGTTGTTCGCAACGCTTGTAATCTTTTTCAAAGATTTTACATTTAATGTCAGCTTGTTCAAGCCTTTCCGCAAGCAATAATCCGACGTTTCCTCCTCCGACTATTCCAACAAAACCGACTTTTGTATCTTCTCTGAAAACTTCAGCCGCAAGCAAATCCAAGGATTTGACAGACCCCATGAAGATGATTTTGTCACCCGCTTTAAGCTCTGTATCTCCTGTCGGCATAGAAAGCTGTCCGTCCCTTGAAATTCCGACAATAAGTGTTTCACTCGGAAATGAGCAATCTTTGACCTTTTTGTTTACAATCGGAGAAGAGTCTTTTATCGGATATTCAAGCAATCGAGCTTTTCCTTTTGCGAAAATTTCAACTTGTGTAGCACTCGGAACTGTAATAATTCTGAAAATTTCGCCTGTCAGAAGCTCTTCCGGTCGAATTATATAATCGAGCAAAAATTCTTTGTCATATTTTGAATTTTTAATGTTCCAAACTGAATCGTAGTACTCTTCACCGCTTATGAAACAAACTGTTTTTGCAGAGGATGAAATTGATTTCATCATAATACAAGAAACAATGTTTACTTCATCGCTATCGTTGCAGGCAATAAAAACATCACACTCATCAAGGTGATTTTCTTTCAAAAATTTTATATCTGATGCACTGCCTTCAAGAACTTCTATATCCAATTTATAAAAGTCATCCGAAATATTTTCCGATTTATCAACTAAAACGATATCGTGGTCTTCAAATAAAGAAGTTGCGATAAGGCAACCACGGTTATTTGCACCATATATAACAATTTTCATTAAACAAATTCCTTTTTGAGCTAATTTTACATAAATGACGAAATATTTTCAATAGATTGTTTAAATATGGTATTTGTGCTTTAATAAACCTATATTAATATAATTGTAAGAGAGGTTCTCTGATGGGAAAAATTAAAATCGGCATAATCGGACTCGGAACTGTCGGTTGCGGAGTTGTAAAAACTTTAAGAAACTTTGCGGACGACGTCGAAATTGTAAAAATTGCCGTAAATAATTTAAAGAAAAAAAGAAATATTGATAATTTAGATGAAAATCTTTTGACGGATAACCCGTTTGAAATTGTTGACAATCCTTCAATCGATATTGTTGTTGAGGTAATGGGAGGAGTCAATCCTGCGTTTTCTCTGATTAAAAAAGCTATCGAAAACGGAAAACATATTGTCACGGCAAACAAAGAGCTTCTTGCTAAACATGGAGAAGAGCTTTTTCAGTCCGCAAAAGAAAAAAATGTTGTTATCTTGTATGAAGCGGCAGTAGCCGGCGGTATTCCTATAATTATGCCGGTAAAAACCATTTTGCGTGCCAATAAAATCACGAAAGTAAAAGGTATTTTAAACGGAACCACGAATTATATTTTGACAAAAATGGATGAAGATTGTGCATCTTATGAACAAGTGTTAAAAGAGGCACAAGAATTGGGTTATGCGGAAACAGACCCGACCGGTGACGTTGAAGGATACGATGCGGCATATAAGATTGTAACTCTTGCGACAATTGCGTTTGGCAAGAGAGTTAAAATTGATAATACCTACCGTGAAGGAATTACTAAAATTACGGCAAAAGACATTAAAAGAGCAAATGAGCTCGGATACAAGATTAAACTTATTGCTTCCGCCGAGATTGATGAAAATGATGTGGCGGATGTAAGAGTTCATCCTATGCTTGTACCTCAGGATCACGTGCTTGCAAAAATTAATAATGTAACAAATGCCGTTATGTTGTCGGGAACTCCGGTTGGAGAAATAATGTTCACGGGTCCCGGAGCAGGAGAATTTCCGACGGCAAGCTCGGTTGCGGGGGATATTTTGGCACTGTGTTCGGAAGTCAGAAGAACTGCATATCCGCTTCCCATGATGAGATGCAACCATTCTGACAGTGCAAAATCATTACATATTGAGGATACAAAAAACCGTTATTATCTTATGCTCGATACGGTTGATACCCCCGGTGCAATCGGAATAATCGGTACAATTTGCGGAAAACATAACATAAATCTTTCGGACATTCTTCAAAAAGGTTCACGTGATGGTCAGGCGGAAGTTGTGATAATAACCGGATTATGCAACGAAGGAAATATGAAAAAAGCACTTGAAGAAATGCAAAATTCAAAAGTGATTACAAAGGTTCAAAGTTTAATAAGAGTAATGAATTAAGGATAAAAAAATGAGTACGGATAAACATTACAGAGGATTAATTAATAAGTATAAAGAATACTTACCTGTGTCGGAAAAAACACCGATAGTAACATTAAATGAAGGAAA
>CAZOGS010000066.1:5136-8812 GCA_964579375.1 uncultured Muribaculaceae bacterium | reverse complement strand
ACGGTTTCACATTGGCGGAAGTGCTCATAACTCTTATGATAATCGGAATTATTTCTGCGATGACTATTCCTTCTATAATTCAAAACACAAATAAGCAGGAGTTGTACGCAAAGTTAAAGAAAAATTATTCAACAATTTTGAATGCTTTAAAACTTGCACAGGTACAGGAGGGAATGATTGGAGACAACAGAGCTCTTTTTATGCCCTCTGAAGATAGTACTGCTTCTTATGATACGGCGAAAAGATTTTCTAAATATTTAAATACGGTAAAAGTATGCAAAGATAAAAACGATACAGGTTGCAGTGATGTTTATTATGATGTTGCATACGCTACAGAGCGGGACGATGTTTGGAGTTCTGACAATATTCCTGCGGTAGTTTTATCAGATGGCTCTATATATAAAATCAGACAATATACTTCTTGTAATGTTGTTACTGAAGATTATTTGCAAGATGAAGACGGTAATTACATTTTTGATGAAGAAGGGAACAAACAGGGAACAACATTTTCGCTTTTGCATTGCGGTCAATTATATATTGATGTAAACGGTGCAAAAAAGCCAAATAAATTCGGCGAAGATAATTTTGCATTAAATATATATGATGACAGAGTTCTTCCTTCTGAATGGAAGCCAAACGGCACAAGTACTCAATTATATGAAATATTAATGAATAAGAAACAAGATAAAACAAAGAAAAAGAAAAAGTGATTTTCTCACTCTGACTCACAAAACGAAATTAATCGTTTTGTGAGTATTTATAATGAAGTTATAATTGAAAAATGTCGAAAATCTGCATTAAATTACTATTTGCATTAGCCCAAAGCGGCGGCTTTATCCATTGTGCCTTTTACAACTTTGTCGATAATTTCGTTGGTGTTATTTTCGGCTAAGATATTATTTCCGACTTCGGTGCAACCGCCGGGGGTTGTAACGTTTTTGATTAATGTTTCGAGAGGAATATCTGTTTCAAGTGCCATTTTTGCAGAACCCAAAGCTGTTTGTGCGGCTAAAATCAACGCTGTTTTTTCATCGAGTCCGTATTTTACCCCTGATTTTGCAAATTCGTTTATGAAATAATAAAAATAAGCAGGACCTGAACCGCTGATTGCAGTAATTGCATCAATGTTCTTTTCGTCTTCTTTAATAGCCCGACCGAGGCTTCCCATTATTTCGCAGACCAAATCTGCTTGTTCTTCAGATGCAAATTTCCCCTTGCAAACCGCACTCATTCCTGCTTTTACAAAAGCGGGAGTGTTTGGCATAACACGGATAACGGGCATGTTTTTTGCAAATTCTTCTATTGTTTTTGTTGAAACGCCTGCCGCTATTGAAACTAAAAGTTTATTTTCATTAAAATCAGCTTTTATTCCCGACAGAACATCTTTCATAACAAACGGTTTTATGGCAAAAAATATGATGTCGGTGTTCTTAACGACCTCGTTATTTGTTTTTGCGGGTGTAATATTCAAATCTGTTTCCATTTTTTTCAGAGCATCTTCGTTGATGTCAGAAACGAGAATCTTTTTGCTTTCGCAGAAACCCGAGTCTATAATGCCTTTGATAATTGCGGTTGCCATTTTCCCCGCACCGATAAAACCAATTTTGTTCATAATAATTTACCTTATAATTTTTCTATTTGACTTTAATTCATGTCTTGTTTATTATGATATAACTTAGAAAAGAATTTTCAAGGAGAAATAATATGAAACGTACGCTTGAAGGAACAAAAAGAAAAAGACAAAACGTAAGCGGTTTCAGAGCAAGAATGGCAACTGACGGCGGCAGAGAAGTTCTTAACAGAAGAAGAGCAAAAGGTCGTCATAAATTAGCAATTACTGCTAAAGAAAGAGCTTAACAAAAAATTTGAGGCTGTCATCGGACAGCCTCTTGTTTATATAATTATTATGTTGAAAAAAAAGTTTAGACTTAAAAATGAAAAAGCGTTTTCTGCAACTTTTAGGTTAAGAAATTGCAAAAGTAATGAGTTTTTGACGCTATATGTCGGAAAAGAAAAAACAGACGAAAAAATTCCGACGAAAGCGGGCTTTGTTGTGAGCAAAAAAATTCACAAGAGAGCGGTAAAACGTAACAAAATTAAAAGAAGATTGAGAGAAATTTATATTTCAGCCGTAAAAAACCATATGGCGGACAAGTTGCAAAAATCATTATCTTTGATATTTATTGCAAGGGGTAAGGCACTCGATGCGGATTTTTCGGAGCTTAATTCAGCGGTTTTGGATTTAATGCAAAAATTTTAAATTTTTGCGGAAAATTTTGATTTTTTGCTCAAAAACATTAAAAATCCTCTTGGGAGGGTGAGTTTTTGTTGTAAAAATACTGAACAAATAAATGAATATACAACAAATAAATGATGTTATCTTGAAGGAAACAATATAATCTATATTTGAGGGAATTGTGTATTCTCTCGGACATTGGGGATAAATTGTGGTAACTTCTCAGTATAATTCAAAATTTTCGAATAGATTAAACAGCTCATTTTATTGGTTCAAGCGGGTATTGCTCACGAGAATAAAGGAAAAAATGAGAGAGTTCCTGATGACGGATTTTGACTTAAAGTTAGTCGGAATTACGGAGCAGGACAATGTTTTTTTTGTTGGGGAAGAATATTTTGTAACGAGAATTAAGACGGATAAGAAGCATGAAGTATTTTTCAGAATCTCATCGCCGTTTATGGATATGATATTAGAGAAGGGATTAGGAGCTTCTTCCGAGAAATTTGTTCCCGAAAATATGACGGAGCTTGAAGCAACAGTTTTAACAAAATTGAACGATTTTGTTCACAAGGGTATTTCTCAATTTTTTGTTAAAGAAAGTGACATAATAGAGGAAAACGCAACGCAAGTTCATTTAACGATGATTGCGAACGGTGCAAACGGGGTGATAGGAAAATATATTATTTCTGTTCCGATTGCGTTAATTCCTGATATAAGACCATTTACAACGAAGCAGAATTTTGATTTAGGTTCATTTGCCGATTATGTAGTCCCCGTAAAGATAATCACGGGAAAGTCGCAGATAACATTATACGATGTTCGTCATATTGAAAGCGGAGATATTGTCGTTCTTGAAAACAGCAATATTAAGACGATGTCGATTTCTTTGAACGGACAGACAAGAAAGTTTATGATAAACCCTGAAACGTCAATCATTATGGGTGTTGACAATGATGAAGGAGAAGCTATGGATAATAACAATTCTAACGGAGGAACAATGTGGGACGTAATTCCTGTTGATATAACGGCGGAATTTGAAAAAGTTACGATTACGTTAGGAGAATTAAAGCAAATTTCAGAAGGTGTGATTGTTGATGTAGGCTCACTTTATGAAAACAAAGTTACGTTAAAAGTTGAGAACAAACCGGTTGCTTCGGGAGAATTGGTCATTATAAATGATAAATATGCGGTAAGAGTCGATGAAGTTTATTCCGATTTAGAACAGGCTGAAGCACCGCAACAAGCGGCAACTCCTGCCGCACCGAAACAAGCACAAAAACCTGCTCAACCTCGTGCTGCCGCACCTGCCGGAGCTGCACAGCAAGCAAATAACCAAGATTTTAACTATGATGATTTTGATATAGAAGATGAAGATATATAAGGAGAAATGATGTCTGCATATTTTGTTCAATTTATAGCATATACATTTGCAATGGTTGG
>CAZOGS010000066.1:2879-5036 GCA_964579375.1 uncultured Muribaculaceae bacterium | reverse complement strand
TATAAAAAATGGAAATAATGTTGAGAAAGAAAAAGCACAAAAGGTATTTTCTTTCAAAATTCCGCAAAAATTTCAAGAAAGAAAAAAGGCATAATCAATGAATTCTCTTATACAAAACTTAGATCCCGTATTACAACTTTTATTGGTAATGAGCTGCTTTGCGTTCGTACCGTTTATTTTTACTTGTATGACAAGTTTTATGCGGTATGCAATTGTTTTTTCGTTTTTAAAACAGGCAATGGGAACGCAATCAATTCCGCCGACGATTGTTCTTTTGGGACTTTCCGTTATTATGACGTTTTATTCAATGGGCGGAGTCTTTCAAAGCATGTGGGATGCGGGATATGAACCTTATCAAAAATCGGGTTCTCTTGTAGAAGCGGTTGTTGAAGGCTCAAAACCGTTGAAAGAATTTATGATGAAAAATACACGTGAATCCGATATGATATATTTTATCGAAAAATCGAGAGGCGGCAAGATGCCTGAAACTCCGGATGAAATAGCAATTTGGGAAGTTGCTCCCGCATTTATTTTGAGTGAATTGAAAACAGCTTTTGAAATCGGATTTATTATATACATTCCGTTTATTGTACTTGATATGGTTGTCGCAAACGTACTTTTGGCATTAGGTATGTTTATGTTATCGCCGACGATTATTTCATTGCCGTTTAAATTGCTGATATTTATTGCGGTAGACGGTTGGAGTTTGGTAGTACACGGACTTGCGGCAAGTTACAATTAGAGGGTAATGTTTTATGGAAATATTATTAGAGTTTATGGGAAAAGGAATTATAATGATGCTTGCTATCGCTTTGCCGTGTGTATTGACGGCGGCGGCGATAGGTTTGGTCGTCGGTATTTTGCAAGCGGTTACGCAGGTTCAAGAACAAACCATCGCCGCCGCTCCTAAGATTACCGCTGTTTTCGTTGTAATTCTCGTTTTGGGGTCGGGATTTGTAAAAATGCTTTCGGGACTTTTTACCGAAGCTGTACAAATTTCTTTTAATATTATCCCGAAAAACGAAAAATACGTTCTTGATGCCGATTATTACAAGCATATTAAGCCATTTTCCGATGAAATGAAAATGGATAGCTTTGACAACGTTCCAAACGCAAGAGATTTGATGAATGCAGCCGGCAATCCTCCGTTCTTGAAGGAAAATGACAGACTTAAGTACAATGCGGCGTCAAAAATGCCCGTTCCGAGAGCAAACTTGATTGAACAAAAAAGAATTAACGAAAGAAGATTTCAAGGAAGATAATTTATGAAAAGATACTTAATTACCTTATTTATAATGTTGTTAGGTCTTGTTGCGACTGCCGAAGAAGTTTATGAATTTAATCAAGGCGGTGACTATATTTTTATTTCCGAAAAATCCGTGAAGGCGGTTAAATGCAATAATCCTGAAATGATTTCCGCTCAAAGAGTTATGACGTATATGGGCAATGAGTCGCAGTTGATTTTTTCTCCGAAACAGTTGGGTAAGGCAAAAATTCAAATTACGACGGACAAAGACGTTGAAGAATATTCTATTAATATCCTAAAATCAGGTGCAAAAACCAATTCGGTATTCTTGGAACTCGATTTCCCGACGGGGCTTGAACAATGATAGAGCAATTTGTTGACGGAATAGCAACATATTTGCCTAAAATTAACATCGCCTTCGGCTCGGGATTTTTGATTTTTATGCGGGTTGCGGGCATGATGCGGTTTGCTCCTTTGATAAACAGAAGCGAAGTTCCGAATACGATAAGAATGGGCTTTGCCGTTCTTTTGACGATTTTTTTGACGTCAATAATAAAGCCCGAAATGCCTTCCGCCGATGCTTCGATTTTCTATTATATGGCAATAAATTACGTATTTGGGGCGATAATCGGTTATATCGGGTATTGCATAGTTGCGGTAGTTGATGCGGGCGGTGATATGATTAATACTCAAATGGGTATGTCTTCCGCAATGGTTCTTGACCCGACTTCCTCTACGCAGGTTTCGATTATGGGTAAGTTTTTGGGACTTTTGGGGTTGATAATTTTTATTAATATGGGCGGTGTCTATTGGGTTTTGAATGCTTTTATCAGAAGCTTTGAGATTTGCCCGCTTTATGCACAGGCTCTTCCTCTTGAGCAAGTTATCAATAAAGATTATTTGATTAAAAT
>CAZOGS010000066.1:0-2779 GCA_964579375.1 uncultured Muribaculaceae bacterium | reverse complement strand
TCTTGTAAAGGCTTTTTCTTTTGTTATAATCAAAGAAAGATATGAAGGAGCGAATTAACGTGGGTTATAAATTATTAGCAAAAAAAGAATTATGTAAGGGGCAATTTGAATATACTATCGATGCACCTTTTGTTACGAGAAACGCAAAAGCAGGACAGTTTGTCATTCTTCGTGTTGAAGAAAACGGCGAAAGATTTCCGTTAACGATTGCTGACGTTGATAAAGAAAAAGGTGAATTGACAATTGTATTTATGGCAGTCGGTTATTCTACCGAAAAATTGGCTCAAATTGAAGTAGGTGAAGAAATATTAGACGTAACAGGACCTTTGGGCGTTCCGACACACGTTGAAAAATACGGTACTGTCGTTTGTATCGCAGGCGGTTACGGTGCTGCACCCTGTTATTTGATTGCTAAAGCGTTCAAAGATGCAGGGAATAAAGTTTATATGATTTCCGGTGCAAGAACGAAGGATTTGATTTTCTGGCAAGATAAGATGAAGAATGCTTCTACCGAGTTGTTTATTACAACAGATGACGGTTCTTTAGGTATTAAAGGTTTCGGTACGCAAGTTCTTAAAGACCTTATGGAAAAAGAAAAGATTGATTACGTTATCGCTGTAGGTCCTATGCCGATGATGAAGGCAGTTGCTGACTTAACAAGAGGTACCGGTATTAAAACTGAAGCAAGCATGAACCCGATTATGGTTGACGGAACGGGCATGTGCGGAGCTTGCAGATTGACAGTAGGCGGAAAAGTTAAGTTTGCGTGTGTAGACGGACCTGATTTTGATGCTCACGAAATTGACTTTGATGAAGTTATCAACAGAACAAAAATCTACAAGCCTGAAGAACGCAGAAGACACGAAAATTGTAATTTGTTAAAGAAATAAGAAAGTTGACGACATGTTGAACAATACCGGACGATATGCAGAAAAAAGAAAAGACAGAACAGGTGGAATTCCTGTGTGTCCGATTATGACGATTGGACAGCCGAGTGCGGTTTTATGTGTGCAAGATGCTTGTGCCTTGTATGTTAAAAACTTCAAAATGTGTTCATTCTATATGATGGGACATAATGCGGCTTTAGATATCAAAATGAAGCAAATGCAACAAGCAAGAAAACAATAATTTATTGTTTGATTTTGCCGTAAGCAAGAAGCAACTTTTTGACGTCATTTACGGGGATTGCGAACCCTATGCCTATATTTGAGCGATTATTATCGGGATTATAAATTGATTGACTAATCCCGATAACTTCTCCTGAAGCGTTAACTATGGGACCGCCCGAGCTTCCGGGGTTTATGGCTGCATCTGTTTGAATTTTGTTTTTTTCGTAGTCAATTCTTGAAATTATTCCGGTTGTTAATGTTCCGCTAAAACCGAACGGGTTACCCACGGCGAGGACTTTTTGACCTACTTTAAGTATTGATGAGTCACCTAATTTTATGGCGGGGAGATTTTTTTTAGGAGAAATTTTTATTAAAATTAAATCATTGTGACCTTTTTCCGGTTTATAGAGAATTTCGCCTTTGTAAACCTCTCCTTTGTACGTTCTGACTTCTATTGAGGAGTTAGGGTCAATAACGTGTGCACTTGTTAAAATTTCACCGTTTGTGCCGACGACAATTCCTGTTCCCGTTGAAACCTCATCACCGGAAATTGCCTCAATAAAAACGATTGACGGGTTTATTTTTTCATAAACAGTTACGTTAATTGCTTCATCTTGTGAATAATTTACGGCATACGCACTGCTGATGCCGAGCATAAAAGATGTTACGATTATCGTTAAAAATTTTTTCATTAAAACACTCCACGTTTTTACCACATTTTTATTGTATAAATTTCGGGAGGTGAAAAAATCCGACAATGAGTCTTGTGGCGGTAACATTAAACAAAAAGTTAAAATTCAAAGAAACAGACTGACATAAATGTTTATTCGGTTTATAATTATTTTATTAATCGGTTAAAATAAGTGATTATGAAGGAGGAAAAATGGGATATTGTATTATAAATTGCACAACTTCGAGTAAAGTTAACGCAATGGAAATTTCGGAATATTTGATTGAAAGCAAACTTGCAGCTTGCGTAAACATTGTGCCGAACATTGTTTCTGTTTATAAATGGGAAGGCAAAGTTGTTGAGGGACAAGAATTTCTTATGATTATTAAGACAAAGGAAAGTTTGTTCAAACAGGTTGAAAAGGCAATCAGCGAAAGACATGAGTACGCTCTTCCGGAAATTGTTGCAATGCCGATTATAAAAGGAAATAAAGATTATCTTAAATGGCTGAAATCAGAAACCGTATAGATAAAAATATTTTCGTCAAATTTTTACAAGATTTGGGAATTGATGTTCATTTGAATACGAAAGCCCGTGGAAATGCAGGATTTTGCACGGGCAGTCGTATTGATATTTCAAAAAACCTTTCCGAAGAAAAATCCAAAGATGTTTTGTTGCACGAGTTTGCTCATTATGTTCATTACAAACTTGAACCTGATATGGCAAGGACTCATGGCTCATTGAAAAAACTTTTTGACACCGAAGAAAAACTTGTTGTTAATGAAATCGAAAATGAGCTTTTTCAAATAACACTAATAGTGTTTAACGGGCAAACTACCCGAAGGATAGAGGCTTTAAAGGAAAATTTAAATAAGAAAATAAAAGAGGAAAGAGAGAGGATAAAAAAATATTATCCGAATTTTCAAAGCGGTAAGAAATTTAAGGAATTTGACCGTTATGTTCGATTTTCGAGTGCAAAATATTTGTTGAAATATGATAG
>CAZOGS010000065.1:1505-8815 GCA_964579375.1 uncultured Muribaculaceae bacterium | reverse complement strand
AAAAAATAAAAAAGGATTTGAAATGAGCGAAATTAAATTCGGAACCGACGGTTGGAGAGCCGTTATTGACAAAGATTTTACGGATGAAAACGTAGAAAGAGCATCTTATGCAATCGCAAAATATATTCTTGATAACTTTGGAATTGAAAAGAAGGTAATCATTGGGTTTGATCCACGTTTAAAAGCGGATTATTTTGCAAAGTTATCCGCAAACATTTTTAAAACGGTCGGTTTTAAGGTTTTATTGTCTGAAAAAGTTGTACCGACTCCTGTGCTTGCTTATTCTGCAAAGTTTCAAAACGCTTGTGCAATAATGTTTACAGCTTCTCACAACCCTCCTGAATATTTGGGTATGAAGTTTATTCCGGATTATGCAGGTCCCGCAACAAACGAAATTACGGCAGAAATTGTATCAAATATTGACAAAGAGGTCAAAATTCAACCGACAGGCTCAATTGAAACATTTAATTTTGTTCCCGATTATATTGAACACATAGAAAAATTGGTTGACTTGAAAAAAATAACTCTAAGCGGCATCAAAGTTAACTATGATGCCCTTCATGGTGCGGACGGGGTTGTTCTTGTTGATATTTTCAAAAAGTACGGTATCCCCTGCGAAGCAACTAATTTGAATTATGATCCGAATTTTGGCGGAAAACTTCCCGAACCTGCCGAAAAATTTTTAGGTGATTTGAAAGAAAAATGTAAAAATACAAAAAACGTCGGATTTAGCAATGACGGTGACGGTGACCGATTTGCACTCGTTGACGAAAACGGAAGCTTTGTAACCGCAAATGAAGTAATTGCAATTCTTTTAAAACATTTAAAAATAAACAAAAAAGTAACGGGTAAACTCGTGAAAACCGTTGCGGGAAGCCTTATGCTCGACATTTATGCGAAAAATTTGGGTGTCGAAGTCGTTGAAACACCTGTAGGTTTCAAATGGGTCGGCGAAGCTATGAGAAAACACGAAACAATTATCGGCGGTGAAGAATCAGGCGGTTTAAGTGTCAATGGTCATATTCCCGAAAAGGACGGTATAATTGCGATTTTGCTGATTTGTGAAGCAATGGCATACACCGGAAAAACTGCCGTAGAACTTCGTAAAGAAATTGTTGATGAAGCCGGATGTATCTTCATTAACAAAAGAAATGACGTGAAACTTTCAAGTGACGAACTTGTAAAATCCGCACTCGAAAAGCTCAAAACTGCCGAAAAAATCGGGGATTTTGTAATCGTTCGCAAAAATTATGCTGACGGGATTAAACTTTATCTCAACGATGAAATTACAAGCATATTGGTGCGAAAAAGCGGTACAGAGCCACTTTTAAGAATTTATTTTGAGTCTGACAGTAATGAAAAAATCCAAAATCTAATTGAAAAAGTTGATGAATTAATCAAATAACAAAAAGCCCCGAAACTCAATCGGGGCTTCCTTTTAGATTTTATTTTGTTTCTACAAGTTTTTTGAATGCATTCAAGTCATCGATTGTATCAATTCCGACGGAATCGTAAATAACCGGTGTAACTTTGATTTTCATTCCGTTATACAAAGCTCGAAGTTGTTCAAGGCTTTCAGCTTTTTCAATCTTTGCTTGTTCAAGTTTAATCATTTTGAACAAAGAGTCCCGTCTGTATCCGTAAATTCCGATGTGTTTATAGAAATCCGCAATGTCGTAATTTCTTTCATAGGGAATTTTTGAACGAGAGAAGTACAAAGCATAGTTGTTGCAATCAAAAACAACCTTTACCATATTGGGGTCTTCTTTGTCATCTTCTGCTCGAACATAGGTGCAAAGAGTTGTGATATCTGCATTTTTGTCATTTTTAAGATTGTTAATAACCTCTTCAACACAAAGCGGGTCAATCATCGGTTCATCCCCTTGAAGATTAACAATAATGTCAAATTCGGGGTGTCGTTCCGCAACTTCCGCAATTCTGTCGCTTCCGCATTTGTGATTTTCTGACGTCATTTCAACATCTGCTCCGAATGATTTTGCAACGTCAAAAATTTCTTGATTATCTGTTGCAATAATCACGGCATCAGTGCCTTTAACGGATTTTGCACGTTCCCAAACCCATTGAATAATAGGTTTGTCGCAAACTTTGATAAGCGGCTTGCCGTTTAATCTTTTTGAATTATATCTTGCAGGAATAATAATTGCTGTTTTGCCCATTTTTAATCCTTTCTTTCCACAACAAAAGCAACCCATTCTTTTTCTTGGGTCTTTTCTAAAATTTTCAAATTATTTTTAACAATTGCCTCGTAAACAATCTCCGCTTTTTCGTCTAAAATTCCGCTCAAGACTGTTCTTCCGCCAATTTTCATAATCCTCTTAATATCGGGCATAATATCCCTTAAAACATTGTGCAAAATGTTTGAGGCAACAAAATCATAAGTATTATCGGGCAATATGTCAATCGTTGCCGTTTTGAAATTAATTTCGGAATTATTGATTTTAGCATTTTCAATGGCGGTAATTACCGCTTCTCCGTCATTATCTACGGCATCGATTTTTTTTGCACCGACTTTTTCTGCACAAATTGCCAAAATTCCCGAACCGCAACCGACATCGGCAACAGTATCACCGTTTTTAACGTATTTTTCTATGGCTTGTGCACAAAGTCTTGTCGTTGCGTGCGTTCCCGTCCCGAAAGCGTTTCCGGGGTCAAGAACGATAACCTTTTCATCTTCTTTGGGTTCATACTTCTCCCAACTCGGACAGATAACTATCTTTTCGGAAATGTTAGAAGGTTTCCAATGTTCTTTCCACTTTTTTGACCAATCTTCATTCGGCTGAACGGTAATTGAAATATCCCACGTTCCGATGTCTACGTTGAAAATTTGCTTTTCAATCATTTCATCACGCTTTTGATGAAAGAAAGTCTGAACAGTATCAAAATCGAGATTTTCATCTGTTACATAAGCTTTTACGACATCATAAACGGCTTTTGTGAGTTTCGTTTTCTTGAACTCTTCAATTCCCGTTATAATTCCTTCGCACTCGAAATTTTCCTGACATATGTCACAAACAATGTCCGCACAAATCGGATTTATTTTTATCGCTATTTCACGATAGGTCTTCATTTTAAGAATACGCCTTTCGTTCTGAATTTATGATATCTGTCTTCCCTCAATTCTTCTGCAGTCATTTGCGACAAATCTTTTAGGTTCTTTACGATTTTCTTTTTCAGATTTTTTGCCGTTAAATCGGCATCGTAATGTGCTCCGCCTTGGGGTTCTTTTACGATATCATCAATTATTTTAAATTTAAGTAAATCTTCAGGCGTGATTTTGAGTGCTTCAGCAGCTTTATCGGCAAGTGAGGCATCTCTCCACAAAATTGATGCACAACCTTCGGGTGAAATTACCGTATAATATGCGTGTTCAAGCATCAAAACTTTATTCGCAACTGCAAGACCTAAGGCTCCGCCCGAGCAACCTTCTCCCGTGATTACCGCAATAACGGGAACTGTCAACTTTGCAAGCTCTGCAAGATTGACTGCAATTGCCGTTCCTTGTGCTGTTTCTTCCGCTTTAATTCCCGGATATGCCCCCGGAGTGTCAATCAAAGTCACAATCGGCATTTTGAATTTTTCTGCGTGTTTAAACAAACGCAAAGCCTTTCTGTAACCTTGCGGTTGCGGCATACCAAAATTATGAACCAAATTTTCTTTCGTCGTTTTTCCCTTGTAGGTGCCAATTAACATCACCGGCATTCCGTCTATTTCACAAGGTCCTCCGACTATAGCTCTGTCGTCCGTTCCGACTCTGTCACCATGAAATTCTATGAAATTTTCTGTCATTCTGTCGACAAAATCTTGAAAATTGGGACGTTCTGAATGTCTGGCAATTTGTATTTTTTGAGATGGTGTTAAATTTGAATACAATTCATTTGCGTACTCTTCCGCCATTTTTTCAAAATGTTTTACTTCCGTTGCCATATCCTGTCCCGATTTTTCACCTTGCTGCTTTAATTCTTCAATTTTTTCTCTTAACTCGTAAAGATTTTTCTCAAACTGAAGCATATTCATCTTTTGCCTCACTGTTCTTCTTTGCTTTTACCGCTTTTGTTGCTTTTACGGCTTTCTTTACGGTTTTTGTCGCCTTCTTCACCGTTTTTTCTTCTTGTTTTTGTTCTTCAACTTTCGGTCTGTGAAGTTTTAAAACTTTAGAAATCGTCGATTTTAAATTTGCTCTGTCCGACAAAATATCTATCTGACCGAATTGCATAAGGTATTCTGCGGTTTGGAAATTTGAGGGTAAATTTTGCTTAATAGTTTGTTCGATAACCCGACGTCCTGCAAAACCAATCCGTGCACCTTGTTCTGCGATAATTACATCTCCTAACGTCGCAAAACTTGCCGTAACTCCGCCGTATGTCGGCTCTGTCAAAACAGTTATGTACAAAATTCCCGCTTCCTGCAATCTTGAAACCGCACAGCTCGTTTTCGCCATTTGCATAAGGCTGAGTGCACTTTCTTGCATTCTCGCTCCGCCCGATGCCGTAACCGCAATCATCGGAAGTCGATGTTCAAGGGCATATTCCATTGCAAGAGTAATCTTTTCACCAACTACACTGCCCATTGAACCGCCCATATATTCAAAATCCATTACTGCCGCAACAACTTCTTCTCCGTCTATTTTTCCCGTTCCGCATCTTACCGCTTCATCAAGATTTGTCTTTTCCTTTGCTGCATCTAATCTTTGCTTATAAGCTTCCGTATCAACAAAATTCAACGGATCGGTCGGCAAAATATTTTTGAACATTTCAACGAAACTGTCTTCGTCAAAAAGTTGTTTAATTCTCTTTTCTGAGTTTATGCGGAAATGGTAGTGACATTCCGGACATACGTCCAAATTGTTTTCCACGTCTTTTCTGAGCAATTGAGCTCCGCAGTTGTAACATTGTATCCACAAGTCACCAATATGGTCATCAATGTGTGTTTCGTCTAATTCTCTGTGTGCGATTTGTAATTCTTTTCTTTTATTAAACCAATCTTTAATTGTCATTTCTATTCTCTTTTCGTCTGAATTTTATCAGATTAAATTGTTTCGGTCAAAAACGTTACATTTTTTCGGGGGCTGATGCTCCGATTAATGTCAAAACTGTTTTTGTAACATATATCATTGCCTGAATTACGGCAAGTTTTGCTTTTGACGTTTCTTTATCATCCGTCAAAACTCTTACCGCTGAATAAAATTTGTGGAAAGTCGCCGCTAATTCTCTTAAGTATTTTGTTAATAAATAAGGAGTGTAATTAGTTGCCGCATTAACTGCCACTGTCTTAAATTCATTTAATTTTTCAATCAGTATTTTAATTTCTTCCGCTTCTTCCTCGTTCTTCCAAAGAGGTTGCAAATCTTCTTTCTTCAAATTTGCAAAATATTCATCGAGTTCTTCTTTTGTGAACATCGGAGCAATTACGGAATTATCGGTTACATCTACCCGTTCATTGATGGCGTTTCTTATGACCGAACAAGCTCTTGCGTGTGCGTATTGACAGTAAAATACAGGGTTTTCATCCGTTTGCGATTTTGCAAGCTCAACATCAAATTCCAATGTATTATTGATGTCACGCATTATCATCCAAAATCTCGTTGCATCAACTCCGACTTCTTCAATCAATTCATCAAGAGTAACCATTTTCGTTCTCTTGCCCATTCTGACTTGTTCACCTTTAATACTAAGATTTACAAGTTGTCCCAAAAGAACAATCAATGAGTCGGGATTGTAACCTAAAGCCTCTATTGAAGCTCTCATTCTCGGGATATAACCGTGGTGGTCTGCTCCCCAAATATTAATGAGCTTTGTAAAACCTCTCTTTAATTTATCAAAATGATATGCAATATCTGCCGTTAAATAGGTGTATGCTCCGTCTTTCTTCTTGATGACTCTGTCTTCATCATCGCCGTAATCAGAGGATTTGAACCACAGTGCATCTTCTTTTTCGTATAACTTGCCAAGCTTTTTAAGTTCGTCCAAACATTTTTGAACATCTCCTCTTTCGTGTAACGACGTTTCAAAATAAAAATTGTCAAAATGTGTTTCAAACTTTTCTAAAAGGGCTTTTTGCTTTGAAAGCATATCTTTTTTTGCAAAACTTTTAAGTATTTCGTGCGTTGAAGAGTCTGCTTCTTTTTTGTTTTCACTTTTCATCTTTTCACAAATGTCTTGATGTTCTTGCACAAATTTTTTTGCACAATCAATCAAATAATCACCCGTGTAATAATTTTTTGCTTCCTCTTCATCTTGCGGAAAATCAATATCGGAGCCTAATTCTTGCATTACTCTGATGTAAAGCGATTTGCCTAATTTGTTGATTTGGTTGCCCGCATCGTTTACATAAAATTCCTGATATACATCAAAGCCCGAAAATTTCATAACGTTTGCCAACGCACTTCCGACCGCTGCCCAACGGCCGTGCCCGATGTGAAAAGGTCCCGTCGGATTTGCACTTACATATTCTAAAATGACTTTTTCGCCTTTGCCTGCATCGTTTTTACCAAAATCATATTTTTTCGACAAAATTTCTTCGACAATCGTTCCCAATACATTTGTCATTGAAGATTGTTTAACCTTAAAATTAATGTATCCTCCGACTATTTTTACGGTGAATTTTTCCAAATCCTTTTCGTCAGAGTCAATTTGGCTTTCAAAATCGATATATTTAACAATGCTTTTCGCTGTTTCAATCGGGGATTTTCTCGTGTAACGGCAAAGTCCCGAAATATTTACCGCAAAATCACCAAAATCTCGGTTCTTCGGTATTTCAATATTTAATGAAGGGATATTCTCTTCCGTAAGATTTCCGCATGCACCATTGGAAATAGCCGTCTTTATCCCATTTGTAACCAAATTTAAACATTCTTCTTTAAGCATATTACTTCTCACAATTGCATATTTATAACGATATTTTAACAGAAAAAAGATTCTGTTCAAATTAAGATTATATTAAAGACCATACTTGAATAAAGATAAGGCTTTTGCTATCCTTGTAGCTGTCAGTGAGGTTTGTATGAACATAAAAATTATTGCCGTCGGCAAAATAAAAGAAGATTATGTAAAATCAGCCACAAATGAATATATTAAAAGACTCTCCCCGTACTTCCGGCTTTCCGTTACGGAAATTCCCGCCGAACAAATTATGGATGCGTCCCTCTCTGAAAAATACAAAGAAATCGAAGGTGAAAAAATCCTCTCCGCTATTAAACCCGACTCCTATGTCATTACTTTGGAAATCTTAGGTAAGATGCTATCTTCCGTTGAACTTGCGGAAAAATTAAAAGAAATTACTAATTCCGGTGT
>CAZOGS010000065.1:0-1405 GCA_964579375.1 uncultured Muribaculaceae bacterium | reverse complement strand
GAAAAAGACAAAGATGAATTTGGCGGTCTGTTGGGTAAATTGGGTATTAAAAATACGGATGATTTAACAAAAGGACTTCAAAATTTCTTTGAAAATCCTCAAGAAACAACTGCATCAGCAGCAGAAAAATTAGGTATTGATGAAGAAACGACGAAGAAATTGTCGAGCTTCGTTTCTAAATTCGCAAAATAAAATTAATTAAACTCCTTTCGAAAAGTCTTCAATATCATCAAAAAATCCCCTCTTTAAAGAGGGGATTTTTAATACAAAGAATTTTTAAAAATTAGTGTTTAATTGCTAATGATTGTTGTTCTTCAAGGTATTTTACGCAACTGCAAGCTGCGATTGCTCCGTCTGCTGCGGCAGTAATTACCTGTCTTAGAGGAGTGTTTCTGACATCTCCCGCCGCAAAAACGCCCTTTACTGAGGTTTGCAGTCTTTCATCCGTTTCGATAAAACCTTGTTGGGTTTGTTCGATTTGTCCGTCAAAAAGGTCGATATTCGGCGTAAAACCTATATAAGGAAAGACACCGTCTGCTTTGATTTCTTTTGTTTCTTTCGTTACAACATCTTGAACAACAATTGTTTCAACATTATTTTCGCCTTTTATTTCGAGAGGAATTGTGTTCCAAACAAATTCGACTTTCGGATTTGCAAAAGCTCTCTCTTGAACGATTTTATCGGCTCTGAGTTTATCTCTTCTGTGAATGAGGTAAACTTTTTGGGCAAATTTTGTCAAATAACAAGCTTCTTCAACGGCGGCGTTTCCTCCTCCGATGACACATACGGTTTTGTCACGATAAAAAGCTCCGTCACAAACCGCACAATAGCTTACTCCCCGTCCGAGAAATTCTTTTTCCCCTGCGATGCCCAATTTTGTTGCTTTTGCTCCAGTTGCGATAATAACGGTTTTTGCCTTAAAAACGCTGTCTAATGTTTCAATGATTTTGGGCTCCGAAATAAGGTCAACCGATTGAATTTCCTGCATAGGAAATTTTTCAACATTAAATTTATCGGCATGTTCTTCAAATTTTTCCATCAAGTCGTAGCCGCCCACATTCGGATAGCTCGGGAAATTTTCGAGTTCCAAATAATTGCTCGGCTGTCCTCCGAACATTGTTATGTCAACGACTGCGGTTGAGATATTCCCTCTTGCCGCATAAATTGCCGCAGAAAGTCCTGCCGGTCCTCCTCCTAAAATAACTGTATCAAACGAAAATTCTTTTTTATCGGTCATATTAAAATCCTTTTACCATGCACTGAATATGCTTCTGATATCAGAACCCGATACTTTATATGCCTTCAGAGTATACCTTACATTTTCTGTTTTTTCGGGCATGCCTTTTTTACGGGTTCGTACAACCATTGTATCAGAACCTGTAAAATTTGTGCCGTTTAAAATTAA
>CAZOGS010000064.1:0-9067 GCA_964579375.1 uncultured Muribaculaceae bacterium | reverse complement strand
AAAATGTTTCTCAAAATCCTGAAGTTGCAAAACTTCATCGTGAATGTGCAAAATACCGCACGGCACTAAATGCCTCAAATGAAGAAAAAACGGCTCTTCAGAAGGATTTTGATGATGCAAGAAACGAAATACAAATTTTAACACAACAAAAAAAAGAGAGTGAAATTTTGTATAAACTTGAAAAAATCGGTTGTTTAAAACCAATGTTGGTTTTGTCCGACATTCCTGCGGATTGTGAGGATATAGACGGATTTTTGAATGTTTATAAAAACGAAAATCGTTTTTTGTTCTCCCGTGAAAAAAATCGTCACGGATTTGCTTTTAGAGGCGGAAAAGCTTCTAATTACACGACTTCTCAGCAAATGAACAATTACATTCGTTCCGCTCTCGGAAGGTAATTTTAGAAAGGATTAAAAATGACACAAGATGCTCTTTATATCTCAAGAACCAATGCTGATGCCCTTATTCCGGTTGATGTTTCAAATGAAATTATTCAAAATATGCCTGTTGCCTCGGCTGCGTTAAGTTTATTCAAACAATTGCCTAACATGAGTGCAAAACAACAAACTTTGCCGATTGCGGCTTCTTTGCCTAATGCATACTTTTTGAACGGCGATACGGCAATGAAAAAAACCTCAAACGCAGAGTGGGATAAATTAACGCTGACTGCCGAAGAAATTGCGGTTATTATCCCTATTCCCGAAGCTGTTTTAGACGATTCAAGTTATGATATTTGGGCGGCGTTAAAACCGCAAATCGTTGAAGCCTTTGGAATTGCAATCGATTCGGCAATCTTTTTCGGTGTAAACAAGCCCGCATCTTATCCGACTGCGATTGTTCCTGCCGCAATTGCTGCGGGAAATTCCGTAACCTTAGGCACCGGAAGTGACATTGCCGAAGATATTATCGGTGAAAACGGTTTGATGGCAAAGGTTGAAGCTGACGGCTTCCGTGTTTCGGGCTTTTTCGTTGACGGCACTTTAGAGGCAAAATTCCGTTCCCTTCGTGACAAAAACGGTCAATTGCTCTATATGCCCGCTTTAACCGGAGATGTCCCCAATAAACTCGTCGGCAGAGAACTCGTTTATGATGAAACGGGCGGAGTCTTTGATGTATCTCAAGCCTTAATGATTGCGGGCGATTTCAGCAAAGCCGTTTACTCTATAAGACAAGATTTGACTTATAAAGTACTCGACCAAGCAATTATCCAAAACACTGACGGCACAATTGCTTACAACCTTGCTCAACAAGATATGGTCGCTCTCAGATGTGTTATGAGATTGGGTATTCAAGTCGCAAACCCTGTAAACAGACGTAATTCGTCAGATACAAGATATCCGTTTGCGGTTTTGACAAAAGCGGAATAGGTTCTTTTTCTTTTTCGTCCGTACCTCCAAAATCGTTGTGAGGTACGGATTTCTAAGGTTTTTATCCCGTGCTTATGGCACTATTGTTTCCCCGCCCGACTTATCGTCGGGCTTTTCTTAGAGGATTTTAAAATGACAATTTCTTTATATGAAAATTCTTTTATAACGGTTGATTTTGCGGATTCGTATTTTCAAAACCGTCCTAATTCCGATCTTTGGGCTGATTTATCGGCTTTAAAAAAAGAACAGGCTTTGATTTTTGCAACAATGAAAATTAATAATTTTAACTTTGTCGGAAACAAAAAATCACAAGCTCAAAAATTAGAATTTCCACGTGATTTTTCGCCGGAAATGCCCGTCGAAATTCAATATGCGGTTTGCGAAGAAGCTTTTGCAATTCTTTTCCCTTCTCCTCATTCGGAAAATAGGCAAAAGGGCATATCTTCGGTGACTTTGGGCAATTCTTCCGTTAGCTATTTTGACAAGGAAAATTTGGGCGTGCTTCTCTCGCTTGATGCTTTTAATTTCGTTTCAAAGTGGACGGTCAAAAATTACGATATTCGTTGATTGTGAGGAAAAATGTTAAAACATTTGCTAAATGACAGGGCGGTTTTAAAATCGGTGCAAGATGTCGATGAATACGATGTTCCGACCATTTCTGAAATACGCTCGATTTCCTGTAAGTTTGAATTTGCCGTCAAAAATGATTTGAGCTCTCAATCCTCCCAAAAAACTTTGCCTGCAAGGATGTTTTGCGTTGATGAAGTTCGAGTCGGTGACATTATTTCTTTTGACGAGAATAACTACAAAGTTATACAAGTCAATAATTATAATGATTTTGAGGGTAAATTAATGCTTAGAGAGGTGTTTTTATTATGACAATTCTGAACGATTTAAAAGAGTTTCTGACAACTCAAAAAGTTGCCGAAAATGAAGATATTGCCTTTAATTTTGATGATTTTTTGACTGATTTAAACAAAATAATTCTTCGTTGCAATGGCGGTGAATTTAGTGATATCGCCCGCAAAACAACCGTTTCGGTAATAGTTAAAAATCAATCAATGCAATCGGCGGAAAATCTTGCAAATACCTTGTTCGATTGCTTTTCTCCTCCGAAACAATATGAAAAACCTCTCAATATAAACGGAAAAATGATGTTGGTAAAACCTTTGCAATCACCGTATTACAAGGAAAAAGAGAAAAATGGCAGGCATGTTTTTATTTTCGATTTGAAAATTATTCACAAAAGATAAGAAAGTAGGATTTTATGACAATTTCAAGAAAAACAGCACTTTTAGGCATAAATGATTTGAAAATTTTTCCGATAACGGAAGATAACGAAGAAAAATTTACGGTCGGCGATGGTGTAGATGTCCCCGGAATTAGGCAACTTTCGGTTACTTTCGATATCGAAGAAAAAGAATTAACCGGCGATGAAAAAACTCTTGCCGTTGCTTCAAAAATTAAAGCGGTTTCTTTTACCTCAGAGTACGCAGAACTTAGTCTTGACGTCCTTTCCGCACTTAGCGGCGGTTCTGTTTCGACTGCATCGAACGGAGAATCCGCAACATTCAGCTTGGGTGGCGATGATAAGCCCGATTATTTTCAACTTTTAGCGAAAATTGACGGTACGGACAGTATTTCAGGCGGTGATTGCCATATTTGTATTTACAAGGCGAAAGTTACCGCTATGCCTATAAACGGTGTGGAAGGTGATTTTGCAACCTATACGTTTGAAGGCAAAGGTGTCTTTACCGCTCATCAATTCGGCGGTTCAAAAGCAAAATTGATTGATGTTGATTTTCACGCCAAAGCAGAAGAAATTTCTCCGAAAACCTCTGCTTAGCGGTTTTTTGGCGTTTGTTTTGTAAATAAAAAGGAAAAATTATGATAACCGATTTTAATATCGTTCAACCAAATAAAAAATTAAACCTTGATAACACTACTGTTGCAAGGCTTTTGAATTACGACATGTTTCGTGACATGTACGACGGGAATTTTAAAACTGCTTTTGCAAAAACCTATGCGAAAATTTGTGCAAAATATCCCCTCGACACTACTACCGCACAGACTTTCGTCGAACTAAATTTGTTTTTTGCTATGACGGATTTTTACAAAAATTTGTTAACCAATCAAGGGCTTTATCTAAATGTTAACGGCGGATTTCAGTCTGTTTGGGATGAAATTGAAAAACAAAATAATTTTCTTTCGATTTTGAAAGAGGTATATGTCGATGTTTCAAGGTTCGGAAACGGTTTGTTTAAGGTCTGTTTCGGGGAATACGGTGTCGAAATTACCTCCGTTTCTCCCTCCGGTTGGTTTCCTGTTTTCAAAAAAGGCAACATCAATCATATTTTGGGGCATATTTTGATAAATTCCCTCTTCGATTTTGTAAACGGAAAACAATATAATTTTAAGCTAATCGAAAAACACCGCAAAGGCTCTGTTGAAAATGAATTGTGGCTTTTTAAAAACGGAAATTATACTGAAAAACTTGATGTCGAAAAAGAGCTCGAAATTCCTGAATTTGATGATTTTTCCGACGTTTGGAATGATTTTTTGATTTTTCCCGTGAAAAATACTGCCGAAAGTGACGAGTATTTTGGGCAAAGTGATTATGTTCGCTGTAAATCGCTCGTGGAAGAGTTGATGTTAACCGTCAGCCAAAATTCAAAAATTTTAAACCGTCATGCTAATCCGAAAATGACCGGAAGTAACGAAAATCTTGAATTTAATCCCGTTACGGGCAAGGCTGAATTTCCTAATCGTGATTTTGTCCCCGTCGGGCGTGACGGAATTAAAGCGGAATATATAACAGCCGATTTGCAGGAAAATGCCGTTCAGCAACATATTGAAACATTAATGAAATTTTTCTACATAATGTCAAAAACGCCTCCGCAAGCCTACGGTATGGATATTACAAATAACATGTCGGGTGAAAGTTTGAGAAAAATCTTTATGTCTTCTTTGACAAAAATTGACGATATAAAACAAGTTTCCTTTAACACAGCACTCGAAAACCTTGTGAAGTGTGCAATGGCTCTTAATCACACTCCTGTCGATGAGGTCAAAGTTGATTGGGGTAATCCTATTCCGGAAGACAAATCCGAAACTATTGAAAATGCCGTAAATCGTATAAATTCCGGCACTATGAGCAAACAAACCGCAATTTGTGAGCTCGATAACGTTTCCTCCTTTGATGCAAAAATTGAACTCGAAAAAATTGCTTCCGAAAAAAATAATTTTGCATCCTTTGAGGAAAAATAATCTCATATTTGCCACAAAAAAAATATGGTTGTATAATAACTTATATGAAAAAGTTTTTATTAACGGCTTTATTTTTAATGTTATCGATAACTTCCGTGCAAGCGGTCGATTTTGATGTTCCAATTCCGGAAGAAGAACAAGCGGCAGGTCCCGAACCGAAGTTTACAACGTCTACGCAAATGCGTTTTGATGCCTTTCAAGATGTTGTCGAAGAAGTCGACGTCGCTTTGTTTAACGACAAACGACATTTTGATTTATACAAGCTTGCCGATGACAAGGATTATTTGGTAAAAGTTAAAACAAAAAATGTTAAGGTTAAAGAATATACGAACGGTTGTTTCGATTTGCAATACAAAGATATTCCCGATACGATTTTTTGTTATGACAAATTCGGTGATTTGCAATATTATGCAACTTATACAAATAAAGGCAAAACTCCCTTTATAACTTATTATTACGATGTTAACGGCGTGATTTCCCTGATTGAAATTCAACCGGACAGATATTATTCTTGCGTTTACGATTTGCAAGGGCTTCTCGTTCGCTATTGTAATAACAACAAATGGTATTCGCCCGAAGGTAAGATTATTCGTAAAAAAGTCGGTTTATTATAATTCTTTTGAGCGTACTTTCGGTACGCTCAATTTTTTGAGTGAGATTATTTTATAAGTTTAATGATTTGCTCTTTGCGGTTTTTCCGCTATTTTGAGCTGTAAATTTTTAAAAAGAGGTTATTTTTATGTCCGATACGGTTTTTGATGCGGATTATAAATCTGTCTATACGACGACGATTGAATTTAAAACACAAATTAACGAAAAACATTTCGGTAAAGAACAACGCTACCCCGTGTGGACTTACCCGAAACGTACTTTTTCATTGTCTTTTGATAAAAATTTTGACGGACGAAAAAAACTTGAGGATTTTTATGAAAAAACAAAAGGCGGAACTGAAAAGTTTTTGTTTACTTGGTCAAAAGATAAGGGCGGCAACGGAAAACAGTATCTTTGCACCCTCGATGATGACAAATTTAAACAAAGCATATACGATTTTGGATTTTCGGAATGTGAATTAACTTTTGTCGCTGTTGACGACAGTCCCGTTGAAAAAGTCGGAAGTTTTGATTTTTGGCATACTGCGGAATGCAAATTCTCGCTTCAATATAAAATCTTTTCGGATTTTGAATTTTCTTCAAGAAATGAAAAGAAAACTTATCAAGAACTTCCTAAACACAAGTGGACGTTGCGTTTTCAAAAAACAAAAGAAATACGTGAAAAAATAGAAAAATTTTTTATCGCAAAAAGAGGTTGTTTCCGCTCGTTTGAATGGACTTGGGATATTGACAGAGGCGGGGACGGCAAAACTTACAATGTCAGATTTGCAAATGATACATTGAATTTATCCGTATCTGAATTTGGGTTCGGTGAGTTTGAAGTCGATTTGATTGAGGTTTTTTCAACCGAAAATCCACTCTCGGAAGTCGAAAAAGATGAAATTATTCCTCGAAAACTTTTGAAAATCGAACTTGAACAGGGTTCTGTTTTTATTCTCGACAATGAAACGATTGAAAGTTTTGATTTTAAAGGTGAAACGTATCTCGGTGCTCCTCTTAAACACAGTGAAATAAAAAATGATGATAACTCTGCCGTAAACAAGCTTGAAATAGAGCTTTCCAACGTAAACCTTGCCATAAGCGGAATTATCGGCAATCGTGGAGATGTCATAACAAATGCTTTTGCTGTTTTAACATTGATTTTTTTGAATGTGAATACAAATGAGCCTGTTTCAAATTATCAAAAAATTTTGTACAGCGGGCGTTGTAATAATTTGAGTCTTGATTTTGAAAAGGCAACTATCGACATTGAAACGGAGCTTGGCGGTTATGAAAAGCTTGCTCCGATGATAAAATTTCGTCCGACTTGTCAGGTCAGACGATTTAAAGATTGCAGGTGCGGATATCAAGGTGAAGAAACAACTTGTGACCGCTCTTTTCAAAAATGTACAGAACTCGGCAATACCGCTAATTTTCGTGGATTTCCGAGTTGTGTAATGGAAGCGGTTATTAAAACATAGAGGTTTTTATGGAAAATAAGATAGAACAATTGCTTAAACAAATAGGGCGACCCTACGAGATGTTTAACGATGACGGAACTTATCAGGGTTGCTTTTATCCGGTGCAATTCCTTTATCCCGAAAAACCCCGTTATAAATTGCGTTCTGAAGATGATGAGCAAAATTATTGGTGGGGTTGTGAAAAAATTCGTGAGCACTGTCGGGAAGTTTCAAAAGATGAATTTTATCAAGCCGGAGATATCGTTGTTACAAGGTTTAAAGATGAACTGCACGTCGCAATTTTTTGGCAATTCGGGAAAATTATTCACGTTTTTAGAGGGCATTCTTTGCAAATCGGCAGGTTGAAAATGTTCAAAGATTATAAGGTTTTTCGGGTAATTAGGTAGGTCTTATGGCAATTCGTGCAATAATGTCTTTGGCAACTAAAATTGTCAAAGGAGTTTTTAATCTCGCAAGAAACGTATTTTCAAACGGTTCTTCAATTTCAAGATTTATTTATGGCGGTATTGCAATTGCGGTCGGTGCTTTTTCAAATAAACTCCTCTCTTCCGCAAAAAAAGGAATGTCGGCATCTCCGAGTTATCAAGGTACAAAATATACTCAAACAAATCCCGATATGCCTCTGCCCTTGCTCTACGGCACTGTGCAGGTTGCGGGAAATTTGATTTGGCAAAAATCTACGGATTCTTACACTCAAAAAATCATTGCGTTTTCCGAAGGTGAAATTGAAGATTTTACGGATATCAAAATTAATGATATTTCCGTATCTTCCCTTTCCGGTTGCACTGTTCAGAAATTTTACGGAACGCCGACACAAACTGTTTCTTCTTTCGTTTCGGGAAGTTCCCAACTTGATAAAATAAAAACGGTCGGTTCTCTTAAAAACGTTGCATATCTTGCGATTTCAGTTAAACATTCACAAAAAATCGGTTCTGATTTCAGTGTAACGACAGTTGTTAAAGGCAAAAAAATCAGAGTTTATTCAACCGAAAGCAAATATACCGTTAAGTATAGCGAAAATCCCGTATGGATTTTGTTCGATTTTTTGACGGCATATAACGGGTTGGGGCTGGGCTTGAATGATAATTCCGAACTCGATGATGAAACAGTTAGTGAAATTTTTGATATTCAAAGTTTTATTGAAGCTGCCGCTTATTGCGATGAACAAATATCTTATACAACTGTGGACAGCAACGGAAAAACAGTAACGGAGTTTCAACCGAGATTTACTTTTAATATGATTTTTGATGTTCAAACAAGTGTTCGGACTTTGCTTGATGAAATTTATCGTTCCTGTCGTGGCGGCTTATTCTTTAAAAACGGGCTTTTGCAATGTAAAATAGACAAACAGGAAGTTGTTTCCAAGGTTTTTAAAGCAGAAGATATTTCCAACGAAATTTTTAAAACCATTCCGAATGAAGAACATTATGACATCATAAAAGCGGTTTATATTTCTCCAAATCACGAATGGCAAAAAGTTGAGGCTTTTGCAGAATTGGAAGAAAGAAGAAACGGCGTTCCCGTTGAATATTCAATCGATATTTATTCTTGCACAAATTTTTGGCAGGCAAGCCGTTTAGCTTGGTACTATCTAAACAGTAAGTGTTTGCAACCGTATTTTGGTTCTTTTGATACCGATTTTCGGGCTTTTGATATTGAGGTCGGCGACGTAATTCAATTTGACAGCTCTTTAATGGGTTTAAACTCCTATAATGTAAAGGTTACGCAAATTACTGATGACGGTGCCGGCACTTATACAGTCGATTGGCAAACTTATGATGAAAGGCTCTATTCTGATGAGGTTAAAGGCTTTGAACCTCGTGTCCTAATCTCAAAAACATCTGATTTCTACAGATTTCCCGATGATATTCAATCATTTAATGTCGTTCAATCGGGAATCTTTTTCAATTTTTCTTGGTCAAAAACAGAAAATTTGAGTTATGAAATTAGAGAAGGATCGGATTGGAAAACTGCAAATGTTATCGGGACAGGGCTTTTGAACGATTTCTACTCTTCAAAAATAACCCGCTGCGGTTTGCATCGATTTATGATAAAAGCCTTTAACGGGTATAATTATTCCGAAAATTACCTCATCGATTTGGTTTATGTTGACAGTATTCCCGAAACCAATGTTATCTTGAAACAACCGGTTTTGAGTGAAAACGGTCTTTTTGAAAATTCAAAATATTATCAAAATGTTTTGAAACTTAATTGTAAAGAACAAACTTGGAAATTAATCGACACAAAATGGGGAGAGGATGAAAAACCTTCTTTCTCTTCAAACGGTTTTTGGGGCGTCTTTTGCCAAAACGGTTCCTTTATAAGTGAAATTTTTGAATTGGGAAAAATATTCCCCTGCAAA
>CAZOGS010000063.1:7080-9454 GCA_964579375.1 uncultured Muribaculaceae bacterium | reverse complement strand
TCCGAGTTTTTGTTGCTCGACTTCATCATTCCCGCTAAGGATTTGATTTCATAATCTTCTAAATTGTCCGCAAAAGAGGTATTTTTGATAAATTCCCTGTTCGCTAATTCTTCTTTTGTCGGTCTTGCCGTTACGTAAGTCGCTTTCAAAAGTTCCGCCGACGGATAAGCAGAATAAGTTTGTGCGGGCATGCTTTGTCTTTCCGCAGTCATTTTCTTTTCTTTAATACCGTTAGTCAGCCCGATATTATTGAGCTTTGAGATATTATTGCTTATTTCCATCGTGTTTATTTGAAAAACCTTTCATTGTAATTATCGGCAGATTTTTGAAAAACTTTAATTATTTCTAAAAAATAAAAACTCTAAAATTCGTTGTTAGCGTTAAATTTTAGAGTTTTGAGTTTTAAATTATTTTGAAAGTTTTTGCGGTTATTTTTTCGAGAAAAATCCCAAAAGTTTTTCCAAAAATCCTTCGTCTTCTCCGCCGCCGTTGTCAACGTCCGTCATTTTGGAAACTTTATGTTTAATAAGTTCCACTTCCGCACTCATTGGAGCTTTTGCAAGATATTTTTCGTAGTATTCTTTTGCGATTTTTTCACGTTTCAGTTTTTCGAAGCATTTTCCCGCTTTTAAGAAAACTTCGGATGATTTTGTGATTTCTGCAGCTTTTTCATAAAATTCGGAAGCTCTTGAATATTCTCCCAAATCCGAGTAGAAATCACCCGATTTAACCAAAGCTCGTTCATTTTTCGGGTCAATGGCAAGAAGTTTTTCGTAAAATTCTTCCGCCGTATTTTTTTCGCCCGTTGCTTCGCAAAGATTGATGATATCTTCAATTGTTTGGATATTTTTTTCGTCGATTTTGTGTGCAAATAAATATTCGTGCATCGCAATATCTTTTTGATCTTTTGCAAGATACATCTTTGCCCTGTTAACGTGGGATGCGTGCATATCGCCTTGTTTTTCACAGACGAGAGAACGCATTTGGTAAACTAATGGATGATTTGGTTCAAATTTTGCAAAGTTTTTGATTGCATCGTCGCAAGCTTCCCAATTTTCCTTGTTGAAATGATATTCTGCAAGAAGTTTATAATAATCTGCCGTTTGTTTGTTTGAAACATTTTGCAAAAGACCGAAAGCTTCGTCATTATTGCCTTGCATAAGTTTGATTTTGATTTTTAAGAGGTCTGAAACGACATATTTTTCAGCTTTTGCGATGTCACCCGTTTGGACATAAAGGTTTGACAAAAGGTCTTTAACTCTTTCATCATCGGGGTAAACTTCGATTGCTTGTTCAAGAGCATTGATTGCTGAAAATTTGTCATTTTCTTTCAAATATAATTCCGCAATTTTTAAATGGGAGTCTGCGTTATGAATGTGTTGCGAAAGTTTGTAGTATTCGTCAATTGCAGACATTGTTTTGCCTGTAAATTCATAAGCTCTTGCCATTAAAATTGAAGCATCGTTCTTCAAATCTTGTTCTTGCGTATTGTCGATAGCTTTTTTGTAGTCCGGAATTGCTTGTGAAATTTGTCCGTTTAAAACCTTTACTTTTGCTCTCGTTAAATAATATTTGTATCGGTCTGTTTCGTTATAAATGTCTTGAAGCTCACTGTAAGCAACCATACTGTTAGGGGCAATTGAAATCAATTCTTCCCAATATCTTTGTGCATCTTCTTTTTTGTCCAAAGTTTGAGCGGTAAGTGCGATTTTTTCCAAAAATTCCGCATTGTCTTTTCCGTCATTGTAAGCCGCCGTTAAGACATTATATGCTTCTTCAAATTGTTCATTATCGCTTAATGATTGTGCTCTGCCCAATATTGCTTCAAGTGTTGCCATTTTAACTCCTTAAGGTTTTTGCTTTATTATACAACAAAAAATTTTGGAATACCCCCATCGTAGGATATTCTCAAGATTATATTTTAATTATTCATTGTTTTATATGATTTTATTTCAAAATGTAACAGCTAAAATACAACTATACTCCTTAAGAAAAGACAATACACATATCCCTAATTTACAGCCGTGAACTATCACGGCTTTTTATTTTCTTTTGTATGATTTATTTAGTATTAGTGTGTTTTTTCACTTTTAGTTATTTTATTTCGATTTAAATATTTATGATAAAATGACATTATGCAAGATAACAACAAATTATTATATATAATAGCCGGAGCTAACGGTAGTGGAAAAAGTACTTTAGCAGAAGTTCTTTTAAAAGAGAAAAACTTAGAGTTTTTAAATGCTGATGAAATTGCAAAAGAAATTTCACCGGAAAAAATGAATAGTGTTCCAATTTCTGCCGGTAAAATTTATTTTAAAAGATTAGAAATGTATTTTAAACATAATAAATCTTTTGCTGTTGAATCCACATT
>CAZOGS010000063.1:5583-6980 GCA_964579375.1 uncultured Muribaculaceae bacterium | reverse complement strand
ATTATTAATAAAGAAATGCAAAATAATTTTAATAGCATTTTTAAACTTGCAAAGGAAGAAATTAATGACAGATAAAGACGCTTTAGAATTATTAAATATGTTTACAACTGCGGCTCAAATTGCAAAGTCAAGAAATACACAAGAATTTCACTTAGAAATGAGTGAAACAGTGTTGATTGAGTTACTAAAAAAAGCTTTTCCTACTTCGATAAATGAAGTTAATGTTGCAAATATTGCAAAAACTATTTTAAAAGGATAATTTTTTAAATTATTTTTAAGTAAATTTAAAAATAATTGATTGAAATTTTTGCATTAAAAAATATTAGCTCATAAGTTTAAGTGAAAACATATAAAAAATACTTCGGTTGTTATTCCGAAGTATTTTGTGCTTTTAAATTTTATTGATATTAAAGGCTTTCGGGAGATGCGATTTTGCCTAAGATTGCACTTGCAGCTGCTACTGCGGGTGATGCAAGGTAAACTTCGCTGTCAACGTGTCCCATTCTTCCGACAAAGTTTCTGTTTGTCGTAGAAATTGCTCTTTCTCCTGCCGCCAAAATACCTGCGTGTCCTCCGAGGCAAGGTCCGCAAGTCGGTGTTGAAACAGCTCCGCCTGCTTTAATGATTGTTTGAACGTATCCCTTTTCGATTGCTTCAAGATAGATTTTTTGAGTTCCGGGGAATACAATCAATCTTACATCGGGGTGAACTTGTTTGCCTTCGAGAATTTCAGCGGCTACCTTTAAGTCTGAAAGTCTGCCGTTTGTACAGCTTCCGATAACCGCTTGGTCAATTTTTATATCACCGACTTGAGAAATCGGTTTTGTATTTTCGGGCAAGTGCGGGAAGGCAACCGTCGGTTCAATGTCCGCACAATCATATTTTATAACTCTTGCGTACTCTGCTCCTTCATCGCTCTTGTAGATTGTATAAGGTCTTCTTGAACGATTTTTGAGGTAAGCTTCCGTTTTGTCGTCAGCAGCAATTATGCCTGTTTTTGCACCGGCTTCGATTGCCATGTTGCAGAAGGTAAATCTTCCGTCCATATCCATTTCTTCAATGACGTTTCCGCCGACTTCAAGTGCTTGATACAATGCTCCGTCAACCCCGATATCTCCGATTAAATGAAGAATTAAGTCTTTTGCGGATACCCATTTGTTGAGTTTGCCGTTAAATTCAACTTTAATCGTTTCGGGGACTTTGAACCAAGTTTCGCCCGATGCCATACCGCAAGCAAGGTCTGTTGAGCCTACGCCTGTTGCGAAAGCTCCCAAAGCTCCGTATGTACAAGTGTGAGAGTCTGCTCCGATGATTAAATCACCAGCCGTAACAATTCCCGCTTCCGGCAAAAGTGCGTGTTCTATGCCCATTCTGCCGACTTCAAAAAAGTTTTCGAG
>CAZOGS010000063.1:2305-5483 GCA_964579375.1 uncultured Muribaculaceae bacterium | reverse complement strand
TTTTCCTTTATTACTTCATTTTGACTTAAATATATTATAAATATTCTGTTTTTTCAACTTAAATACAACATAAATAAATAAAAAAAAGGGCGATTTCTCGCCCTGCTGTCTGGAATTAAGAATAGTTGGAAGTATGAAAAAGATATTATTATTTAACATTTTTTTTTAGGGTTAAACAATTCTCTTTTCAGCTATTGTGCAGGCTTATAAAAAAAAGACGGTCGGGCAATATTTTACGCCTCGATTAGGGAATGTAAAAATATTGTGTAAAAATTTCCTAACCGTTGTATAATTTACTTGTGAACTAAATTTTCACAAGGAGAAAGTAATGAAAAAAGATATAGATTGGAAAAATCTCGGTTTCGGATATATTAAAACCGATTACAGATATGTTTCAAATTTTAAAGACGGAAAGTGGGATGACGGTGAGCTTACCACTGAAGATATGATAACAATGAGCGAATGTGCTTGCGTTCTTCAATATGCCCAAACTTGTTTTGAAGGTTTGAAAGCATATACGACGGTTGACGGAAGAACGGTTTGCTTCCGCCCCGATTTGAATGCTGAAAGAATGATAAGTTCTTGCGAAAGACTTGAAATGCCTGCTTTCCCGAAGGAAAAATTTATTGATGCGGTTCTTAAAACAGTTAAGGCAAACATCGATTTCGTTCCTCCTTACGGAACGGGGGCAACTTTGTATTTAAGACCGTATATGTTCGGTTCTGATGCGATTATCGGTGTAAAACCCGCTCACGAATATCAATTCAGACTTTTCTGTACTCCTGTCGGTCCTTATTTCAAAGGAAATGCGGAAGCTATTACGTTGAGAGTTCCGGATTTTGACAGGGCTGCTCCGCATGGAACAGGTCACGTTAAGGCGGGATTAAATTACGCAATGAGTTTGCACGCAATCGTTGATGCACACAATCAAGGTTACAACGAAAATATGTATCTCGATTCCGCTACAAGAACAAATGTTGAAGAAACAGGCGGTGCAAATATTATTTTTGTAACTAAAGATAATACAGTTGTAACTCCGAAATCATCTACGATTTTGCCCTCAATCACTCGTCGTTCCTTGTTATACGTTGCAGAACACTATCTCGGACTCAAGGTCGAAGAAAGAGTTATTCCGTATGAAGAAATTAAGGATTTCAAAGAGTGTGCTTTGTGCGGCACTGCGGCAGTTCTTTCACCCGTCGGAAAAATTGTAAATCACGGTGAAGAAGTCGTTTACAAATATGAAAACGCTACGGGCGAAATTACTCAAAAATTGTACGAAACTTTGACGGGTATTCAAATGGGCAGACTTGAAGCTCCCGAAGGTTGGATTTACGAAATCAAATAAATTAATTAAAAATAAAAAAACGCTGTTTCTTGTTGAAACGGCGTTTTTTTTTGTTAAAACTGTTTGTAAATCCCCGGTTTTGTGGGCTTTGAATAAGATGAAATAAGTTTGAAATATTCTTCTATCGCCATATAACCGTTGAAAATCGAATTTGAAACGGGTGCAAATTTTTTAGCTTCCAAACTTTTTAATTCTTTCATTCTTATTTTGAGAATTTTTTCGGATTCCGCACGGAGGGTTCTGTCCATGGAAACAGAGGCTCTTTGCAGAAAAGCAAGCTCTTCATTTACCTGTCTTATCGTTGTGTTTTCAAGTTTTTCAAAATCATATTTCATTAAAAGAGCAAGCTCGTCTTGATGAATTTTGCCTTTAACAACGGAAGAACCGTAAATTTGTTTTTGAAGCATATAACTGTTTGCAATAAGTTGGTGAGAGGGCGGAATTTCGCTTCTTGCGGTCATTGCGACAAGACCCAAAGAATTAAGCACATCACTGTCAAGAAGCCCCGCAGCACCGATACGAGTGACTGCATCTTCTTCCAAAATGTGCATTAAAGAAGCCTTTACGGCATCTTGATTGTAGTCTGACGTCTTAAGCATCATAATGAAACTTAGACCAATTCCTTTCCTTGATATTTTTATAATAAATCATTTAATAATTTTTGTCATGTGTTTGTAAATTTTTGTATTAAAATAAAAGTATGTTTAAGTATGATGTAATAGTAGTAGGTTTAGGGCATGCCGGATGTGAAGCGGCAATGGCGGCAGCACGCCTTGGGGCAAAGGTTTTGGCGGTTTCGCTTAATCTTGATAATATCGCTTTGATGCCATGTAACCCTGCCGTTGGCGGGCCTGCTAAATCTTGTTTGACAAGAGAAGTGGACGCTTTGGGCGGAATTATGGGTATTGCCGCCGATGCAACTTATATGCAGATGAAGATGCTTAACTCTTCGAAAGGTCCCGCTGTCCGTGCTTTACGGGCACAGTCAGACAAAAAAGAATATTCCGCTTTCGTCAGAAACTTGCTCGAAAGTGAAGAAAATATTCATCTGAAACAATGTACCTGTTCCGAACTTATGGTCGAAAACGGCAAAATTATCGGAATGAAAGATGAATTTGGGCTTGAATATTACGCTCCCGCAATTGTTTTAACAACAGGGACTTCTCTTGAGGCAAAAATTTGGGTCGGCTTGCAGTCACAACAATTCGGACGATTGGGTGAAGTCAGTGCAAAGGGTTTGTCCGCCTCTCTTGAAAAGTGCGGAATTAAACTTGGCAGGCTGAAAACTGGAACCCCGCCCCGTGTAGATGCCCGTTCGATTGATTATTCAAAAACCGAAATTCAACCGGGGGATGAAATTTTACATCATTTTTCTTTCTTGCCGAACAGACCCGTCAAAAAACAGTATCCGTGCTACTTAACGAGAACGACGGATAAGACAAAAGAAATTATTTTATCAAATTTGGATAAATCACCGATGTATTCGGGCAAAATTAACGCTCGTGGTCCGAGATATTGCCCGTCAATTGAGGATAAGATTGTTCGTTTTGTGAACAATCCGTCCCACCATATTTTTCTTGAACCGGAAGGTAAAAGCACGTATGAAATATACGTCGGCGGTTTTTCGACAAGTTTGCCCGCTCCCGTTCAATTGGAAATGCTTAAAACTCTTCCGGGGCTTGAAAATGTTCATGTAATTAAACCTGCTTATGCGGTTGAATATGACTACGTTCCTGCCGTTCAGACATTGCACTCGTTGATGAGCAAAAATGTTCAAGGTCTGTTTTTCGGCGGTCAAATTAACGGTACGAGCGGTTACGAAGAGGCTGC
>CAZOGS010000063.1:0-2205 GCA_964579375.1 uncultured Muribaculaceae bacterium | reverse complement strand
TTGATTAAAATTTTGCGGATAATGCAAGTTTGTATTATGATTGTTTTATGAATTATTTTGAACGTGCTAAAAAATTCAGAGCAAAAAAAAGACTCGGTCAAAACTTCTTGATTGACGGTGAAGTTATTGATGACATCATCGATGCTGCCGATATTCAACCCGATGAAACGGTTGTCGAAATCGGCGGCGGTTTGGGTTTTGTAACCGAACGACTCGTTGAATTGGCAAAAAAGGTTATCGTAATTGAGCTTGACGAAGATATGGTCGAGCAACTTTCAAAAATCGATGCGGATAATCTTGAAATTATTCATGCTGATATTTTAAAAACCGATATTTCTCAATTCGGAGAAAATATTAAGGTCGTTGCAAACATCCCCTATTACATCACAAGTCCGATTTTGGCTCATTTATTGGGTGAAGTTGATGATTTGGATAACAAAAACAGAAAATCAATTTCTGAAATCGTGATGATGACTCAATATGAGGCGGCTTTGAGAATTACTGCGGATGAATTTTCGCCCGAAAAGGCATACGGACCTTTGACGATTTTATCGAAGTTCAATGCCGATACCGAAATGGTCAGATTTGTTAAGGCAAAATCTTTCTTCCCCGCTCCGAAAGTCAATTCGGCTGTGGTTAAGTTTATTGTTAAAGATGAGCCTGTTCTCGATTTGAAAGATTATTCGTTCTTCCGAAAAGTCGTTCGGGCTTGCTTTGGAACGAGAAGAAAAAATATTAAAAATTCACTCACTATCGGAGGATTTTCGAAAGATGCCGTTCAAAAAACATTGGCAGAATTAAATATCCCCGAAACCTCAAGGGGTGAAACACTTTCCATAGAAAAAATCGGTGAATTGTCTGAAAAATTAAAGGAAAATTTATGAAAGAAATAAAAGTTCAAGCTCCCGCAAAAATTAACTTGACCCTTGATGTAATCGGCAAGCGTCAAGACGGTTTTCATGATTTGAAAAGTATCATGCACTCAATAAGTTTGTATGATTTTTTGACTTTTAAAATCGAAGATAACGATGGGTTGTGCGTTGAACTCTCGGGAACATCCGATGAAATCCCTTATGATAACACTAATTTGGTTTATAAAGCTGCTATGAAATTTTTCGAAGCCGCAAATATCCAAAATGCAAAACTTTCGGTTTATATAGAAAAAAATATTCCTGTCGCTGCAGGACTTGCGGGCGGAAGTACCGATGCTGCCGCTACGGTTTTTGCGTTAAATAAATTATTCGACGATGTTTTGTCTGACGGAAAAATCAACGAGGTTTGTGCCTCATTGGGTTCCGATTTGAATTTTTGCCTAAAAGGCGGTTGTGCAATTTGCACCTCAAGAGGGGAAAAAATTCGTCCCATTCCGTATTTGGAACTTCCCGTCAGTGTCGTTAAGCCGAGAAACCTTAAAATCAGTGCAAAAGAGGCTTACGAAGAATATGATTTTCAAGAAGAAAAACAATGTATCAATTCAACCGAAGCTTTAACAAATCTCATCGTTTGCGGGCATTTTGACCAAAATTTAATTCATAACGATTTGGAATTGCCTATTCTCCGTAAATATTCGGGGGCAAATAATATCAAATATAACCTCAAAAATTCCTTTATGTCGGGAAGCGGTCCGATTTTCTACACGTTTACGGAAGAATTGGATGTGCTTTTTGACCCTGATGAGTTTATTTTTGCGGAACATTTAAAAACTATCGGGCATGGCGTAAAAATTGTTGATTGAGGTTTAAATGAATAATTTTTCGGATACGGAAAAATTGAATGAAAATACCGAAAACATTGATATATCTTCGACTTTAGACATTGTAAAAATGATTAACAACGAAGATTTTAACGCTGTCAATGCCGTGCAAAAATGCTTGCCGGAAATTGCACGGGCGGTTGATATTGTTGCTGACAATTTTAACAACGACGGAAGATTGATTTATTTTGGAGCGGGTACGAGCGGAAGATTGGGTGTTTTGGATGCTTCGGAATGTCCTCCTACTTTTTCCGTTCCCGAAACAATGGTCGTCGGAATTATTGCAGGAGGCGATATTGCTCTCAGACACGCCGTTGAAGGTGCGGAAGACTGTGTCGACGGTGCAAGAGTGGATTTTGAAAGTTTGAACATATCGAAAAACGACACGGTGACTGCTATTTCGGCAAGCGGGAACGCAAATTATGTCGTGGAAGTTTTAAGGCTTGCTAAAG
>CAZOGS010000062.1:0-9488 GCA_964579375.1 uncultured Muribaculaceae bacterium | reverse complement strand
TTCTCTTCTATTCTATTAGCAGAGCTTATCCTCACTGCGTTTCCGTGTCAACAAATTCAACTTTACATTTCTTTATAATTTCTTATTTGTTACAAAATTTTAATGATTTTTATAATTTATCGTCATTGCGAACGGGGCGTATGCGGAGTGTGGCAGTCCATTTTTAGTCATTGATTTAATACATTTTTCATTTTCGTATTGGATTACTTCGTCGTTGCACTCCTCGTAATGACGAGGACTTTTTTCAGTCATCCTGAGGCTTTAGCCGAAGGATCTCTTTTGTTTTGCTCCTTATTTTGCGTTGTTGGATTTCATTACATTTCACACAATCTACGTACTTTTGTGAAACAAAAGTAAATCACCAAACGGAAGCTCATCAAAGATTTAATTCTTTGCATAAGGCAGGGACAATAATTTCCCAAGCTTTTTCATTAGGATGATGCGGTCGCAAATATTGAGTTTTATCATTTTTTATCTGATATTTTTCTTGATATAAAATATCCCCAACCAAGTCTTTTGTTGAGATAAATTTAATACCCGATAATTCCTGTTCGGGATAATTATTTTTGTCTAACGGAAATGAAAAAGAATCATTATTATAAACAGGTGATTCTTTGGACGGATTTGTAATATCATCATACAAAAGAACAACAAACTTTGAATTTGGTAATGTTCTTTTTATTATTTCATTCATTTTAGATATTTTGTATTTAAAATAGTCAAATCGCCATTCAAAACTGCCATTTTCGGTATGAAGTTTTGAATTAATCATCTTGACGGTGTAACTAAAATTCAAATAGTATTTTATTTTATCTTTTAAAGAATTATTTTTATTTTGCTTATAAATATCAAAGAGGTAACTTGCAAGTATTCCCAAATCATAATTTCTATAGATATGATCATACATTTGAATATAAATTACATACTCAAATTGATTATCTTGTAATAAATTATGTTTTTCCATATACGACAAATTCCTTATACATTCGCTTGCCCCTGCCCCCACGGAGGAAACATTGAGAACCTTTCTTTTTGTCTTTTTTTGTAATTGCGAACTAAAAATTTTGTCTGTATCAATGCCTTGCCCAAATGCATATGAACACCCTAAAACCAATAATGGTTTTTTATCACCATCAAAAGACAATGTTTCATCATTTCTTTCAGGTAATACAATCTCAAAATCCAATATATTAGGGGGCGTTGTTCCGTACAAATGATAATTAGTTTCCAATTCTTCCGTTATCAGCGGAACAAATCTTCTGAGATGCCCATACAAAAAGTTATAACTTACCAATTCTAAAACACAAAAGAAACAAAAACATATTAAAAAAAACAATGCTAATTTTTTCATAAGCTTAATTTATATCGCAACCGCCGTTCTTCGACATACAATACTATATTTTAAACATTTTTTCAACGTTTTAAGAAAAATTGTCACTTTTTGAAAAGGATGTTTTTTATTTTTCTTTATTCTTTATTTAACAACTCATTACTGTTATTTTATAATCGTTTTTACCTGTATATCACCTGTTCTTGACTAAATTTTGGATGTGGTTCGTCAAAAAGCCAAGGTTTAGGAACAACAATATTAGAAAATCTTAAATTTTTTTGTTCATCTTCCGACAATGGCAAAAATTCAGAAGAGGAGGAAAGAATAATGAGTTTTGCATTCTTAAATTCCCCCGTAATGACAGATAAATTTGAGAACAATTCATTTATTGATACCTCATAATATTTGTAATCATCAGCATAATTCGGAATAAAATATTCCCTTTGGTTTCTTTGAGTTGAAAATATTTTTAGCAGTTTATATTCCAATAATCTTTTTTCATACAAAAAAGTTCTTTTTTCGTTTATTGCAGAATAGTACTCTATCGGATGAATATTCTTACAAAAAATAAAAACAGACAACAAAATTAAACTTTTTATCAATATTGATTTTTTGTTTTCAAATTTAGTATCTAATAAATACCCGAGAGTCAAAGAAACATTAAATATCAAAAAAATCAAAAACACGAATAAAAACTTATCATAGAACAAATAATATCTTTCCGAGCTGTCCCAAACCGACATTATGAAATAATTTCCAACAAAGAAGAAAAAATATAGGGCAAATAAATTCATAAGAGAAAAGGTAATTATCCTGCAATCAACAATTCTGTGACGATTTTTCAATATAAATATTAAAAAAGAAGAACAAACAGAAATTAACGGCAAGATAAAAAACGGTTGAATTATGCACAAGATAAATTTTTCTGAAAATTCTTTCAAAAAATTCTCATTATTATTGGTAAAAACAAGCATATGATCAGCCGGATGAGCATAATAAACCAATAATGACATTGCATAGACGAAATCTAAAACGAATATAAACTTCAAAAATTTTATATTTTTCGTGGATTTTTTAAAAAAACATTTTCCAATCAAATATAAATTTATCATTCCCCAAAAAGTCAAGAAAAAAAGATTTTGAGTTTCTGTTGAAATTCCAGTTAAAAAAATTAACACAATTGCAATAATATAGTTCCTTTTATCAGGTACTCTTTCTTTTATAAAATCTTTGATAAAAAACAAACAAAACAACAAATAAAAGATAAGAGGAAAGTTATACTCTAACAATTCAACCGTTTCCTCAAATCCCATAAAACTGTATCCATCAATGTTTTTATTGAAAAACAATAAGAACAACATAAAATAAGTTAGGGTAAACAAAATATAATTTTTCTTTTTTAGCTCAAAAGCAAAGAAACTTTTTGAAATTAATAACAAAACGGATAAATTTATCGGAACGGAAACGAACAAAATAATATATAAAAACAAATCGTTATAATGTAATTTCAGTAAACAGGGTAATTTTTCAATCAAAAAATTCGTCAAAGAACTTGCAATATATCTGCCGTGCTCGGGAGTCAAAAATGTTTTTAAATAAGGAATTGCAAAAGAATTGCGAACTTGTGTGGCATATTGCATACAATACATAACAATAAAAACGGATAATAATATAACAATACTTAAAAATATTTTAGAATTCAAAAAGCAAATAAATGCATTTTCTTTTATATCTTTATTGACAGAAAAAAAACTTTTCGGACTTTTATCATTATATTTTTGTTTATCACAAATCCTTGACTTATCAGATAAGATAACTATATCCCCCTAAACTTAAAACTGAAATATTCTTATTGCACTAACTCGGCACAAAATACAATTTTCACTGTGCATAAATCAATTATAAAATTTTTCGGATGTTTGTCAATTGAATACAAATTTCAAGAACATTGAGGTTTATATCTTCGTCATTAAATCCGACACCCTCTGCAAAAATCCGCATCATCAGGGTAAAACGTCATACTTTTAATAAAGAAAAACTTATGATAAAATTAACTCAAATATAAGGAGTATTTTATGAATAAATTTTTCAAGAAATTATTATTAGCGTTAACTCTTTTCACAATCAATGTTTCTTTTGCGTTTTGTGCAGATTTACCTGCAGATATCAAGCAAAATTTAATTAAAGAACTGGAAACAAACTCTCTTGTTGTATACACAAAGGACAAAGAAATAATTACATCAAAAGAACACGGACTTATTCCGTTGACAAATTACATTGAAAATAATTCATTTCACGAAACCTACGCTTTTGATAAAATTGTCGGAAAAGCCGCAGCACTGTTGTATGCATACGGAGATGCCGATTATGTTTACGCAAAAACAATTTCAAAACCTGCAATTAAGGTTTTCAAAGATTACAACATAAAATACGAAGCGGAAAAAATCGTTGAAGAAATTCCGAACAGAACAAAAACCGACATTTGTCCGTTTGAAAAATTAATTAAAGATGTTAATAATCCGACACAAGCATACGGAATGATTTATAAAAAGATGAACCCCGACTATTCCGTTGTTTATTTCACCCCAAATATCACATCGGATAACCTTGTCAAAATGTATGAAATTTTAGGTGTAAACTTAAAGAAAGAAGTTGCAGTAAAATTGCATTCCGGAGAACCCGGAGGAAATAATTATTTGAAGCCCGATTTCGTTAAGCCTTTGGTAAAATCCGTAAACGGCACAATTGTTGAGTGCAACACCGCTTACGAAGGAAGAAGAAATACAACCGAAAAGCACAAAAAGACCATTAAAGAACACGGCTTTACGAAAATTGCGAAAGTTGACATTATGGATGCTGACGGAGAATTAGTCTTAAACATCCCCGAAGGAAAACAAATTAAGAAAAATTATATCGGCAAAAACATAGCAAAATACAACTCAATGTTGGTTTTATCGCACTTTAAAGGACACCAAATGGGCGGTTACGGAGGAGCTTTGAAAAATCTTTCAATCGGAGTAGCTTCATCCTACGGCAAAAAATACATCCACGGAGCCGGAAAGCCCGAAGAGATGTGGACTTGCGAAAAAAATAAATTTTTAGAATCAATGGCTGATGCCGACAAATCATTGATGAATTATTTCGGCAAAGAAATAGTGTTTATCAACGTTATGAACAACATGTCGGTTGATTGCGACTGTAACAAAAATCCGAGCCCCGTCGAAATGAAAGACATCGGAATTTTATCTTCAATTGACCCTGTAGCACTTGATAAAGCTTGCATTGATTTAGTTTACAATTCAAATGACCCCGGCAAAAAATCATTAATCGAAAGAATTGAGTCAAGAAACGGAACTCACACAATCGATGCCGCTCAAGACTTAAATGTCGGAACGAAAAAATATTTCTTAATTAAGATAAAATAATCCGAAAACAACACCATATACGAAAAAGAGGACTCAACAATTAGCTGAAGCCCTCCTTTTTATCAAAATAAAAAACTACCAACTGACAACTTTTTTGAGGTAATCCATATTGCCTTTCATTATAACCCAAGCGGTACAGCCATACCCGTTAACACGGCATGTATCCAACGGATATCTTGTCGCAAACGGCGTACCGTAAGGGTAAATTCCATATTTTGTTATGTTAAATGCGAAAACATCTTTTCCTAAAGTGTTTGGTTGTTTATCGCCGTTGACATCAATGAAGAAATTACCATAAACGTTAGTCAGTTGTTCGTTTGTACCCCTTTCATAGTAATAATTATTGGCAATAAGAGCCAAAGAACTTCCGTCATTTAATCTCACACGATAATAAGACTCATCATTCGTATCCCAATTCATCCAGTCAGCACCGCCTAAAAACTTATACATCCCGTTGTTTTGTGTCGACCAACATTCTCCGCCCGCATCTTGTCCGCAATTTTTTTGAACATTTAATTGTTTTGCAAAAATATCACCCAATGCTTTTGTTGTTTCATTCGAAGAAGAGTAATATTCAGGGTTAAATTCACCGTTTTCGGCAACCATTCTTTGATATGCCTGTCCAAGAGTTGAATAAGCTTTTTTAAGTGCGACAACGGTTTCTTGCTCGTTCGTCTTATTCATCAATGTCGGAATGGTCATTGCGGCAATGATACCGATTATTACGAGGGTTATAAGCACTTCTGCCAATGTGAAACCGTGTTTATGCTTTTCCATCTTTGTTCCTTTATTTTAGGTCATCCTGCGGTTTTTTTCGGTCATCCTGAGGGTGAAACCCGAAGGATCTCTTTATTGTCCATATTCATCATTCGGGATTCTTCGCTAACGCTCGTAATGACATGAACATCGTCACTGCGAGGGCTTTGCCCGTGGCAGTCCATTTTTAGTCATTGATTTAATACATTTTTCATTTTCGTATTGGATTACTTCGTCGTTGCACTCCTCGTAATGACGAGGAAATGCAGTCAAGCTGAGCATTTTGCCATCATCCAGAGGACTTTAACCGAAGGATTTCTTTGATTACTCATATACATATTACAGAGATTTTATCCTGTGTTCTGCTGTCTGATTTTATCATAATTTAAAAGGTCTATCAACAAAATCATCACTTTTTATAATTTTTTTCCATGATAAAATATTTTCAGTATTTTTACAGGTAGATATCGAAAGGAAAAAGATGAAAAAGATATTTTTAACTTTGCTTGTTACCGTATTTACGGCAATTCCTTCTTTAGCGGCAACTTATGATGCTTCGGCAAGAGTTTCCGAAGTAGGAAACCTTTTGTTGACAAAAAACGGCATAGCCATTACAAACGTGCAATTCAAGGTTGTTTCAGACGATGTTGATAACTCTGATTTTGCAACAAACAGAACTATAAATGTTTCAAAGGCAAAACTCTCATACGCAGGAAATGACAACGAAGTTGCAGCGGTTGTCGGAAACGAAATAGGTCACCTTGTCGCAGGGCATGCCTCAAAAGCCAAGGTTTTAGCTTCATTGCAATCAACGGAAACAACGGATACAACGGCAACTTCTTCAGACGTACTTTCTTCTGCAATGGTTAATTATCATTCAACAAAAGAAGAAAAAGAAGCCGATGCAATCGCAACAAACTTAATGGCAAACGCAGGCTACAACCCGCTCGCTTTGATTGTTGTATTGACAAAACAAACAGGTACAACTTGGGATGTACTTGCAGGAAGACCCGCAAACAGTGAAAGAGCAATGAACGTGTACGATTACACGACTTATTCTTATCCTGAAAAAGTTAAAGCCGGATACAATTGCAATGAGTACAAAAACTTTTTGACATACGCAAATACAGTTCTCGAACAAAGGAATGCAAACCAAAAATTGCAAAAGAAAAACACAAAGAACGTAACAAAACTCAGAAAATCAACTCTTTCACATATTCAAAAATTTAAAGTTCGTGGCGGAAAAAGCGGTTGGGATGCAGTTTACACATTAATGACCGTAACTCCGTAATTTCCCGTAAAACACGCAAATACAGCAAAAGAGGAACTGTTAAAGGTTCCTCTTTTTATTCCGTAAATTTTCGGGATTGCGGAATTAATGTTTTTTATCCGTCAAAATGAAAAGGCTGATTAAATCATTAATTTGAGCCATTTGACGTTGATAATCTCTTGCATTTGATTCAAGTTGCATGATTTGATTTTTGTACTCTTGAATTTTCATTGAACATTCCGAAACAGAGCTGTTCAAGTTATCTTGAACCTGTTGAGCTTCTTGAAGAACACTGTTCATTGAAATACCGAGAGCTTCAATTGTTTGTCTGATAATTTGTGCACCGACTTGTTTTGAAACACCCGCCGGAAGTTGAGAAATCAATTTTTTCAAAACTGCAACATTAGTGGGCATTTCGGGAGAATAAGAATTAAAAGCAACATTTTGCAATGTTACGGGTGACGAAGTCGGGATTGAAAACTGTACCGTTTCTTCACTTATAATCGGAGCAGGTTGAGGCTGAATATTTTCAATCTCTTGAATTGTATTCAAATCATCAACATCGCTTTCAACAATTGTATCTTGTTGAGGCAAAACAAATTTTTCAGGTTCTGCCACAGGTTGTTCAGGAGTTGAAGATAAATCTTCACCGTACATAGCTTGTCTTTTCAAGGCTTCTACTATCTTTTTTCCCATATTTTCGGGGAGTTGGGACATAACCGATACCTTTCTGTAATTATTTCGTTCATTAATTTCAAATTTGCAAAAATTATAAACAAAAAAAGTTTATTTTTCAAGGGAATTGTAAATTTTATGATTTTGTGGAGCAATTTACGACAAAAAAGCACAAAAAGTTTAAATAATTAATTTTTTGTTAAAATAAACTTAATTTTCAAAAAAATATATTATAAATGAGTAGTAAAGTTACAGACAGTAAAGGAGAAATTAAAATGACAATCAGACCTTTAGGCGATAATTTGGTTATCGAAATAATAGACGACACAGAACAAACATCAGGCGGAATTTTTATCCCTGACAGTGCAAAAGAAAAACCGCAAAAAGGTAAAGTAGTTGCTGTTGGAACAGGCAAAACTTTAGACAGCGGAGAAAAAGCTCCGATGGAAGTTAAAGTCGGCGAAATCGTTTTATACGCAAAATATGCGGGAACAGACGTAAAAGTTGATAACGTAACTTACAAAATTCTTTCGGTAAAAGACGTTTTGGGTATTCTTGAATAAGAAAATTTAAAGAATTAAACAGGAGAAAATATAATGGCTAAAAAAATAGTTTTTAATGAAGAAGCTCGTAAAGCTCTTTTAAGAGGTATTGATGCAGTTGCAGATACCGTAAAAATTACACTCGGACCTAAAGGCAGAAACGTAATTTTGGAAAAGAAATTCGGTGCTCCGCAAATCGTTAACGACGGTGTTACTATCGCAAAAGAAATCGAACTTGAAGACGGACTTGAAAACTCAGGTGCACAACTTTTGAAAGAAGTTTCATCAAAAACAAACGACGTAGCAGGTGACGGTACAACGACAGCTTCAGTTCTTGCACAAGCAATCGTAAAAGAAGGCTTGAGAAACCTTACTGCAGGTGCTAACCCGATTGGCATCAAAAGAGGTATGAGCAAAGGTGTTGAAATGGCTATCGACACAATCAAAAAGATGGCTCAAACAGTTGATTCAAAGGAAAAATCAGCACAAGTTGCATCAATTTCAGCAGGAAATGACTCGTCAGTCGGCGAATTAATTGCAGATGCAATCGAAAAAGTAGGTCACGACGGCGTTATCACAGTTGAAGAATCAAAATCAACAGGCACTAACCTTAAGTTGGTTGAAGGTATGCAATTTGACAAAGGATACATCTCTCCTTACTTCGTAACAGATGCTGAAAGAATGGAAGCCGTTCTCGAAGATGCATACGTTCTTTGCGTTAACAAAAAAATCAACCTCATTTCAGACCTCGTTCCGATTTTGGAACAAGTTGCACGTGACGGTCGTTCATTGTTGTTAATTGCAGAAGATGTTGAAGGCGAAGCACTTGCAACATTGGTTGTAAACACAATGAGAAAAGTTTTAAGAGCAGTTGCTGTTAAAGCTCCCGGATTTGGCGACAGAAGAAAAGCAATGCTTGAAGATATCGCAATCTTAACAGGCGGCGAAATGTTCACCGAAGAATTGGGCATCAAGCTTGAAAACATCACCGTTCAAATGTTAGGTCAAGCAAAACGAGTTACCGTTACAAAAGACAACACAACAATCGTTGTCGGTGACGAACACAAAGAAGCGGTTGCGGAAAGAGTTAAATTGATTAAACGTCAAATTGAAACTTCAGACAGCGAATACGATAAAGAAAAACTTCAAGAAAGACTTGCAAAATTGGCAGGCGGCGTTGCAGTTATCGAAGTCGGTGCGGCATCAGAAGTTGAACTTAAAGAAAAGAAACTCAGAATTGAAGATGCTTTGAACGCAACAAGAGCAGCAAAAGAAGAAGGTATCGTCCCCGGCGGCGGAGTTGCACTCGTTCGTGTAATGCAAGCTTTGGCAGAAAAACTTGAAACAACAAAATTTGACTCCGATGATGAAAAAATCGGTTTCAAAATCATGTTAGATTCACTTCACATCCCGCTTAAACAAATTGCAGATAACGCAGGTTTGAAAGGCGAAGTTGTTGTTGAAGAAGTTAAAAAACGTCCGACAACAGA
>CAZOGS010000061.1:0-9497 GCA_964579375.1 uncultured Muribaculaceae bacterium | reverse complement strand
AATTTTCCGAACATGTATGCAAAATATAAAGCACTGCCGAGCAAACCCAATTGAAGGTTTGAATAGCCCAAATCAGTTTCAAGAGCAGGCAATGCCGTTGCAATATTTTTTCTCGTTAAGTGAAAAACGGTGTAACCGATAAAGCAAGAGCTGAAAATATCAATTCTTCCTTTTTTGTACGCTTTTGCGACTTCCTCATCGTTCATTGTGACAGGAACATCCGCAGGTGCTTTAAAATAATCTACAATTTTTTTAAACATAAATAACTCCGAACTTGTCAAATTAAAATGAAATTAATAGAAAAATTATTACAAAAAAGCCCCCGATTGTCGAGGGCTTTTATATTTTTGGTTAAGATAACTAAACACCTTTTCTTAAAAGAGGCAAAAGTATCAACATACAAGCGATTGCCGATGCAATCCAAAAGATGAAAGCTCCGTTCCAACCGAATTGGTCGATAAAGTAACCTGTGCCGGCACCTGAAACGATAGCTCCGATGTATCCTGATAATCCGCAGAAACCGGTTGCGGCTGAAGCAACTTTCTTTGAACCGGATTCAACTGCACAAATGCCACCGACAAGCATTTGAGGACCTGCTACGAAGAAGCCCATGCCCGCAAGACATGCAACGTCGATAATGTCACCGATTGCACCTTGGAAATGGTTGTGCATAATAACAAATACGCTGACTGCGATACCCGCTAAGAATAAGAGGTTTACGGGAGTTCTGTGACCTTTAAATAATTTATCGGAGAAGAAACCGGCCGAAATTGCACCCAAAATACCAAAGAATGCAAGCGAACCGAATTTTGAAGTAGCTTCCGCCATATCATCGCCACGTTCAACGAGGAACTTAATAATCCAATCTTCCGTACCGTAACGGCAAATATAAACGAATACATAAGCGAATGCCAAAATCCACATTGTTTTGTTGAAGAAAATATATTTTTTCAAAATATCAAAGTAAGAAAGTTTAGCTTCTTCATCTTCTTCTTCGGGAAGAGGAACAGTGCCTTCTCTGTATTCTTCAACTTCGGGAAGTCCTTTCGTTTGCGGTTTGTCATGCATCTTAGCATAGGTAAAGATACACATTAAGAGGTTGATTACCCCGGGGATGATGAATGCGGCTCTCCAACCGAATTTCACGATTACGAAACCTGCAAGCAATGCCCCCAACATTGTACCGAATTGGTGTGATGTTGACCACAATGCCCATTTTGTACCTCTTTCGGTATTGGAATACCAAAAGGCGAGTGCTTTAGCAATTCCGGGGAAACCCATTGATTGGAACCATCCGTTAACACCCCAACAAAAAGCCATAAATACGAGCAAAACAGGTTGTCCTGCAGCTTGTAATTCAGGACTGATAAAATAAGGTCCTAAACCTAATAAAATGTTCGATAACGCTGACATCAAAAGAGCGAATGTCATAAATTTCTTTGCATCAGCCTTGTCTGCGATAATTCCGTTGATGAATTTACCGAATGCATAGGTAAAATACAAAGAACTGCCTAAAATCCCCAATTGAAGGTTTGTATAACCTAAATCATTTTGAATGGAGGGTAGTGCGGGACCTATGTTTTTCTTTGTTAAGTGAAAAACCGTATACCCAATAAAGCATGCGGAAAAAACATCTATTCTGTATTTTTTGTACTGCTTGTCAATAACCTCTTTCGGCTCGGTAACGGGCAAAATCGGAGGTGCTTTAAAATAATTTAAAAATCCTTTTATCATTACACAATCCTAACCTTTATTGTACTGTATTAAATTTACTATCACACAAACAAAAGATTATATCAAACATTAATCCAAAAATGTGTTATAATTTTAAACATGAAACTAAACAAAGTTATGATAAAAAAAATTACGGCAAATATATTAATTACAATCCTTGTGTTACTTATTGCAGAAATTTTTTGTATTTTGGGTGAAGCGTGCGTAATAACAAAGGAAGACCTCAACGAAAAATCATCCGTAAAACAAATAACGGAACATCTTTGTTGTTATATCCCTTTTTCTTATATGGCAAAAAGAGAGTTTAATGATTTATTTCAGCCTTTAAGGAAGCCTGTCGAAAAAAATACTGGCAAGAAACAGATTATTATTGCGGGTTGTTCTTTTCCATACGGGTTATTATTAGAGGAAGAAGATTGTATACATAAGATTTTATCCGATATGACCGGCAGAACGGTGAGCAATATTGCCGTTCCGTCAGGCAGTGAAAGAGAGGCTCTTTGGTTTTTTATGAACGAGGATCGTCTTTTTCAATATATCAATAAGGAACAAGATGTTGATTATATTATATATATTTGTATAGATGACCACAAAAGAAGATTATTCTTTGATTTGGACACAATTGCTCCCCAGTATAGGGTTACCGATAACGGAACCGATATTGAGTTTTTAAAAGATAAACTATATCGTCATACATTTTTATACAGAAATTTAAAGTTGGCAAAATACTATCTGACTCCGCAAAGCGAAGTGTTGGAATTGCAAAATTTGTTTTTAAAAAAAATTAACGAAAAATCAAAAGAACTTTTTCCGAACAGTAAATTTGTAGTTTTAAATTATGCTTTTGAAACGAGTGATAAGTTAAAGGAATTAGAGAATGACGGAATAAAAGTTATCACCTTGGGCGATTACTTCGGGGATAATTTTTACAAGGATGAATATAAGACAATTGATAACTTGCACCCGAACGGAAAATGTTGGAAAAGGGTTGCTGAAATATTGAAGGAAGTGCTTAATCTGTAAGAATTGTAAAAGATTATGAAAAAGTCCGTAAAAATATTGCAATAAAATCTTTTTGTAATATTATAAAAAAGTCAGAAAACTCATAAAACCCCACGATAAACATGAACTTGAAGATTCGCTAAAATCTTCGGTAAAATTCATGTTTTTTTAATTGTTTAAAAACTAACAAATGAAAGGTAAACCAGTGGAAGAAGTTAAAGAAACAAAGGAACTCAATTCCGAACCTAAAAGAAGAAAAATCGAAAAAAGAGAAGAAGTTCCCGCACAAAGCGAATGGAAAGAACAAGTAATTCAAATCCGTCGTGTAACGAAGGTTGTAAAGGGCGGTAAGAAATTATCATTCAGAGCAATCGTAATTGTGGGCAACAAAAAAGGACAAGTCGGAGTCGGCTGTTCAAAGGCTGCAGAAGTTATTACAGCAATTCAAAAAGCGGTAGCAGACGGCAGAAAGAACTTGGTTGACGTAAGATTGTTCAATACAACAATTCCTCACCCTGTAACAGGACGTTCAGGAGCAGGTAGTGTAATGCTCAGACCGGCATCACAAGGTACAGGTGTTATCGCAGGCGGTGCAGTACGTGCAGTACTCGAGCTTGCAGGTATCGAAAACATTTTGAGCAAATCATTGGGTTCAAAATCACCTCTTAACGCAGCTAATGCAACAATTAACGCACTTAAATCTTTGAGAAACTTCAAAGAAGTAGCTGATAAAAGAGGAATCTCACTTAAAGATATGCTCAATTAGTAGAAGGGATTAAACAATGGCTAATAAATCAGAAAAAGTAAAAATTAAACTCGTAAGAAGCCTTATCGGTGCAACCAAGACACAAATCAAAGTTGTAAGAGCATTAGGCTTGAACAAGACGAACGATGTTGTTGAACATGCTCCTTCTGCAACAGTAATGGGTATGGTAAACAAAATTTCTCACATGGTAGAAATTGTTGACTAATTGAAACACGAAAGGTACATAAAATGGCAGAACAAATAACATTGGAAACATTGGCACCTCAAGAAGGTTCAACTTCCAAATCAAAAAGAGTCGGCAGAGGCAGAGCATCAGGACACGGAAAGACATCTTGCCGTGGAAACAACGGTGAAGGACAACGTTCAGGACGTTCTTCAAAGAGAGGTTTTGAAGGCGGACAAATGCCCGGTTACAGACAAATGCCGAAATTGAAGGGATTTAAGAACTTCAATGCACTCAATTATGCAGAAATCAACGTAAGCGATCTTGAAAAATTAGGATTGGAAGAAGTTGATTTAGCGGTACTCAAAGCAGGAAAGAAAGCTGCTGCAAACGCAGACGAACTCAGAGTTTTGGGTAACGGAGAAATTTCAAAAGCAGTTACGGTAAAAGCAAGATATTTTACTGCATCAGCTAAAGAAAAAATTGAAAAAGCAGGCGGAAAGGCTGAATTAGTATAATGCAACAGGCTAAAATACAACCGCCGAGCGTTGACGACTTGAAAGCAATGTTTCAAGTATCGGGCTTAAAACAGAAATTAATTTTCACATTTTTGATGATGATTGTATTTCGTTTTTGCACGCAGTTACCGCTCTTCGGTATCAACAATCAAGTATTTGCAAATATTGCGGCAGGTAATAACATTGTCGGATTTTTGGATATGTTCTCAGGCGGAGCGTTGGGAAATGTTTCAATTATCGCATTAGGTATCGGGCCGTACATTACGTCATCGATTGTTATGCAATTGCTTGCTGTCGTTATTCCTCATCTTGAAAAACTTCAAAAGGAAGAAGGCGAAGCGGGAAGACGTAAGATTGCACAATACACAAGGGTTTTCACGGTAGTAATTGCTATTTTCCAAGCACTTGTATTCGTTTTGTTTTTAATGAAGAGTGCGACGGCAGCGATTATGCCTGATGTAAACCATTTCTTGTTTGTTGTTGGTTCAGTCGGAATTTTGACGGCAGGGGCTGTATTTACGATGTGGCTTGCAGAGCTTTTAACTGAACGTGGAATTGGAAACGGTGCTTCAATGATAATCTTTTGGGGTATCTTATCCCGTATTCCCGTTTATGTGAAGAGTACGGCAAAAATCGTTATGAATGACGTAAGATTGCAATGGGGCTTAGTTGCTTTATTGGTAATCTTTTTTGCCACAATGATTTTGATTGTAATTATGCATGAAGCGGCAAGAAAAATCATTATTGTAAATCCGAGACGCCAAGTCGGAAACAAGGTTTACGGCGGAATGAATACATATATTCCGTTCAAACTCAATCCGGGCGGCGTTATGCCTATCATCTTTGCAATTGCAATTTTGATGTTCCCGACGACGATATTGAGTCTTGTCGGACAGACAAACTTCCCCGAAGGGGCGTTGAAAGATATTATGTTGCAGTTGAATGCCGTATTTAACCCGTCAACGATTAGTTATAACGTGATATACTTCTTGTTGATTGTGTTATTGACATTCTTCTATGCATCAATTATTCCGAATATGCAACCGAAAGAAATTGCAAATAACTTGAAAAAATACGGTTCATCAATCCCCGGTATCAAACCCGGCAGACCTACAGCGGAAGCTCTTGACAGAATTTTGAGCAGAACAACGTTGTTAGGTGCGTTAGGTTTAGGTGTTGTAGCGTTGATTCCTTCATTTTCATCGACAGTTACAAACATTACCTCATTGCAAGGTTTGGGGGCAACTTCGTTAATCATCATGGTTGGTGTTGCGTTAGACTTTATTAATCAGGTCAAAACACAACTCCTCTCAAAGAATTATGAAAGTTTCCTCAAGGAAAAACCATAACGGATTGATAAACAAAAAAATTAAAAGAGATAAGCATGAAAATGTTTATCTCTTTTGTTTTGTGTTATAATTTCGACAGAAACAAGAAAGGGTTACAATAATGAAGAAAGAACTTATTATGGTAGGGCCTCCGGCAAGCGGAAAAGGCACACAAACAAAGAAATTAGTAGCTGAAACAGGTTTAAAACACGTTGATACGGGTTCAATGCTCAGAGAAGCGGTTGCCGCAAAAACTGAAGCTGGTGTTATTGCAAAAGAATATATGGATAAAGGACAACTTGTTCCTGTTGAAATCGTAGGAAGAATAATCAAGGACAGACTTTCAAAAGAAGATTGCAAAGACGGATTTATTCTTGACGGTTTCCCGAGAAGCTTGGAACAAGCGGGTATTTTGGATGATATTCTTGCCGAATTGGATAAAGATAAAGAAGTTGATTTGAAGGTTGTTTATTTTGACATGCCTATTGACAATCTTATCGAAAGAATTGTAAACAGACGTTCTTGCCCTGCTTGCGGAGCAATTTTCAATGTAAAAACAATGACTTTGAAGAATGAAGGTAAATGTGATTTTTGTGATGCAGACCTTGTTCAAAGAGCAGATGACAATGAAGAAACGGCAAAATCAAGATTTAATACATATTTCGAACAAACCGCACCGCTTATTGATTTATACGAAAAAAGAGGTAATTTGGTAAGAGTAAATGCGGCAGGTTCAATTGATGAAGTATTTGCCGAACTTAAGAAAGTAATAGGATAATGGCAGTATCAAGAAAATCGGGCTATGAAATAAAATTAATGCGTGAAGCGGGCAGAGTGGTTGCACTTGTGCATGCTGAAATGAAAAAAATCATTAAGCCCGGAGTAACGACAAAATATTTGGATGATATCGCATATCAGGTAATAAAAGATAATCATTGTGACCCGTCTTGTTTGGGATATAACGGATTTCCGTATACAATTTGTGCTTCGGTAAATGAGGAAGTTGTTCACGGTTTCCCGTCGGACAGAGTGCTCAAAGAAGGCGATATTATTACTGTTGATACTTGTGCAACATATCGTGGTTATGTTGCGGATTCTGCTTGGACGTACGGAGTCGGAGAAATTTCAGACGAGAACAAAAGACTTATGGAATTAACAGAAAAAGCTTTGTTTGCGGGGCTTGCAAAGTTTAAAACAGGTGCTTTGTTGAACGATGTTTCAGGGGCAGTTGAAGATGTTGCAAATGAAAACAAGCTCGGAATTATCCGTCAATACGGCGGACACGGAGTCGGACAGGATATGCACGAGGAACCGTTCGTTTTCAATTACAGAGTGCCTAACGGAAACCTTGAATTGAAGCGGGGAATGACTATTGCGGTAGAGCCGATGTTAACCTTAGGCGGCGATGACGTTGAAGTTATGGACGATGAATGGACAGTTGTAACGAAAGATAAATCTTTTGCGGCACATTTTGAACATACTTGTCTTGTAACTGATGACGGTGCTGATATTTTGACAAAATTATAGAAACAGGAATACTGTTAAAGAGGAAAAAATATGATTGAAATGCGGGTAATGGGCATAGCCATAGATACAAGAACAGGCAATCCGATTGTTGTCTTGAATGATATTAACAATCGTAAGGCATTGCCGATTTGGATAGGCTCGGCAGAAGCAAGTTCCATCATCAGAAAAATCGAAAATATCAAAGTTTTGCGACCGATGACGCACGATTTGACGATTAATTTTATCAAAGCGGCGGGGTATGATATTGAGAAAATAGAAATTAATGATGTTGAGAACGAAACATATTTTTCGACAGTATATTTGTCAAACCGTGAAGGAAAGGTTCTTGAAGTCGATGCAAGACCTTCTGATGCGATAGCACTTGCAATCAGAGCGGAAGCACCGATTTACGTTACTGAAAAAGTCTTGATGGACGGCTCCGTGACAACGGACGAACAGAAGGATGAAGAAGAAGCACAAGAATTTAGAAATTTTGTCCAAAGCATAAAACCGTCCGATTTCGAAAGACTTCTTAAGGAAAACGGTGACTCAGACAGCTAAATCCCGATAGGTGTAACCTTGTCAAATTTGAAAAAAGTCGGATAAACATTGCGTTTATCTGATTTTTTTTGAGGTTTTCTGCTTAATCCCATTGCGGCAAGACCAATCGGCATGGAATTTTGTAATTTTTTTAATAAATTTGCTTTTTCAAACTCCATTTTACTCTCCTTTGTAGTATAATATTGTGGTGATTACAATTTAATGAGATTTTGAAAAAAATCAAGAAAGAGGACTTAAATGGCAAAAGTTACAAAAGAAATGAGTATCATTGATATCGTACAAAACCACCCCGAAACTCTTGAAGTTTTTGCAAAATACGGCATGGGCTGTATAGGTTGTGCGGCAGCAAGATTTGAAAATCTTGAAGCTGGTGCAAAAGTTCACGGCTTTGACGCAGATGCAATGGTTGCGGAAATCAACGAAATTATCGGTGAATAATTAATAGCTTGAAATAAAAAAGACGGACTCTGAGTTTGAGTTCGTCTTTTTTTGTGTGAATTAGGTTATTTTTTATTAAAAATCAGGTCTGATTTTAATTAAATTTTTCCGATTGTCCGATTTTGACACAATGAATGGTTATATTGTATATAGAGGTAAAAATGAACATAAATGTTTTAAAAACAATTAGGGAACAATACGGAGTTTCTCTTGTAAAAGAGGACTTACAAAAGATTTGTATAGGGATTAATTACGGAATGTGTTTTTATATGACAAATCCGAATGATTTGGCGGAACCGACCATAATGGTTATTGTTAAATATTCCGGTAATCTTTTTAAATTGATAACCTATCGTGACGGAACGGTTGTTACTGCATTACCGTTTAATAATTTTAAAAAGGCAAACGTGTTAAATATACCTGACTTAAAGAAAGAAATTAAGTTGTTTGACAAAACCGAATTGAAAAAATTGAGTCACATTTGTGCTTATTGTAACAGGGCGTTAAAAGACAGTGAAAAAACAATTGACCATATTTTGCCAAAATATGCTAACGGTAAAAATGTTATAGAAAATTATGTCGTATGTTGTACGGAATGTAATAATAAAAAAGATAATTATGATATAAATTCTTATCTTGAAGAGAATGAAAATATTGCTTATTGTTTTGAAAATTACCTTGAAATGATTGATAATCAAAGAGGAAATAAAGAATATTCCCGTTCGGTCAAAAGGCATATTAAGGAAAATCTTTTTTCGAATGCGAAAAAATATCCTGACATAAAAAGCAGGCGTTTCTTTGATATTCAAGATATTGAATACGAAATAAAAGATACGGGGATTAAATTTTGTTTAAATAAAACAGAGTCAAAGATTTTGGACTATTTTCTTGCAAGCAGAGATTTTACAGATTATAAAGCATTGGCAAAAGAGTTAAAAATGAACAGGAAAGAGCTTTTCGGACATATTACTCATATTAATTGTCTGACGGGAGTTTTTGTATTAAAGCAAATTAAAGAAAACGGTGTTCGTTTAAATAAATTGTATAAGCAAGATTTAGAGATTAAAAAAACTGTTTTATGATATTAAAAATCTTTGCGGTCATTCTGAGCGAAGCGGATTTTCGGTAGGGCGATGTCGGACGAAGTCCGCAAGCCCGTAAGCAGGAGTTTTTCGGCGGAGCGACAAGTGCAAAGCACGGAAGCGGAGCGAAGAAAAATGACTACCCGAATAATCCAAGAAGCGAAGAATCTTGAGCAAAGCAAAAACATTCACTGTCATGCTGAACTTGTTTCAGCATCTTACAAATAAAGACCCTGAAATAAATTCAGGGTGACAGGAACAAAAAAGAGATCCTTCGGGTTTCACCCTCAGGATGACTGCATTTCCTCGTCATTACGAGGAGTGTAACGACGAAGTAATCCATCGGGCAAATGGAAAATGTATTTAATCAATGACTCAAAATGGACTGCCACGGGCAAA
>CAZOGS010000060.1:0-9511 GCA_964579375.1 uncultured Muribaculaceae bacterium | reverse complement strand
TTCAAATTCAGCCCAACGATTTTTTTCATCCTGTAAAATTTTTGCCTGAAGCTTATCCAATTCCGCAAGCTTCGCACTTTTTTGCAGTTCAAAGTCTTTCCAAAGCTTATCAACATCGTTTTTAGATTGCGTCAAAGCTTCTTTTTCCTTAAGATTTTCAGCCTTTTCTATTTCGCAATTCAAACGTTCTTGTTCAATCTCATCGGAATGACGCTCTTTTTCCGCCGCAAAATCAGACTTTTGTTGCTCTAACTTTTTAAATTCACGGTCAAAAATAATCTTTGCGTGCTCAACATAAGCCGCTCCAAGCGTTTCTTGATTACAAAAATACTTGATTATTTCGTCATAATTTCTTTTCTTGATTTCGCAAAAACTCGGATAGTACGGACTCTTAATCAATGTATCGTCAATATCCGTCGTGTCAATCGTTCTGAAGAATTTTTGCATTCTGAAAAAATATTCTTTCTGATACCGATTATCTATAATCAAAAAACGATAAAAAATATCATGAATTATTGAATTTATTACATTTACTTTTATTTGAGAAAAATATTTTTGCCTTTTTAAAACATCATAAGCCCGTGAAGCCATATCAATTCTGTCTTTCACGTTCTTATCAGTTTTTGTCATCGTGGAATTTTTATTATTTATGCGATAAGTGTACAAAAATTCCTTTAACAAAACGACTTTTTCGGCTTGCGTATAAATTTCATAAAAATACGGCAAATCCTCATAAATAAAGCCTTCTTGAAACTTCACTCCGCTGTTTTTCAAAAATTCGGAACGATAAATTTTATTCCACACAGAAACATTTATATCAGTTATAAAACTCTTTGTATGTTCGTGATTAAAAGGTTTTTGAACAAATTTGTCATCGAAACAATCAAGTGCAAAATACTCATCATCCTTATAATTCTTGACCTTATCATCAAAAACTTTTGCCTGACACATTACTATATCTGACTTTTGAGCCTTATTATACATTTTTTCAAACATATCAAGGTCAACAAAATCATCCGCATCGACAAATCCGACATATTCGCCCGAAACAAGCTCCAAAGCAACATTTCTTGCCCTCGACTGACCTCTCGTTTCTTCAAAAGAAACTATTTTAATTCGGCTGTCCTTTTTCGCAAATTTTTGCAAAATCTTTAAAGATTTATCTTGTGAATTGTCATTGACACAAATAATTTCAATATCTTGCAACGTCTGATTTACAAGAGAATTTAAACATTCATCAAGATACAAATCCGCATTGTATACGGGAACAATTATTGAAACTTTCAAAGATTTCTTCTTAGCCATTTACTCCCGCCGTTTCTTGCATTTTCGATATTCTGACTTCGTATTCATCTCTGATTTTTCTGATTAAATCTTCATAAAAAGTTTGCGTTTGGTATTTTATATTCACTTTTTCACTACGCAATTCATTTTCCGTCTTTTTCGCCCGAACGTATGTATCACACAAACTGCGGACAAAATCATCATACTTCATTTCAACACAATTGCAATATTCTTTATAACAGTAACATTTAGACAATTGTTCAATATCAACACCTTCTAAATCAAGGTTTTTAAAAAGCTTTTTCATCAAAAAGAAAAATTCCTTCCGATATCGAGCTTCCACAAGCGTATACCGATGAAATAAATCATCTATAATCCAAGCTGCCACCTGCGTTTTAATCTCCTCAAAATAAGGCAGTTTCTTAAACATCTCATAAGCCAAAGCCATCATTTCCGGTCTGTCGAGAACTTTATTTCCGATTTTCGACATCGTCGAACCGCTGCGATTGACTCTGTAATAATAACAACAATCACGGATTAAAGTAATTCTCTTTGCCTTAAACCATACTTCATAAAAAAACGGCATGTCTTCATAAATGAAAAATTCCGGAAATCTGATTTTATTTTCATTCATAAAATCAAGTCGATATAATTTATTCCAAAGAGCGACGTTTATACAGCCCGTCAAGAGGTTTTTTGTATCTTCATGACTAAATACACGGTTATCCAAATCGGACGGCATTAAACTCATGTTATAGTACGCATTTTTAAAATCACATTCCTGCGTTAATTCATTATAAAGAGCAGCCGAACAACAAGTGACTTCCGCTTCGTTCTTTTCGGCATTTTCGTACAATTTTTCGAGCATTGTCGACTCAATCCAATCATCTCCGTCGACAAATCCTATATATTTTCCACAAGCAATATCTATGCCTCGATTGCGGGCATAAGCCTGTCCTTTACTTTCTTCATAAGTAATGATTTTTACTCTGGCATCTTTTTTTGCATATTCTTGAGCGGTTTGCAATGAAAAATCGGACGAACCGTCATTAATACAAATCAATTCAATATCGGAAAGAGTCTGATTAAGAACGCTTTCTATCGCCACTCTCATATAAAATTCGACATTATAGAGTGACATTATAACGGAAACTTTTACTGTCTTTTCGGGTTGTTTTTTCTTAGCATTTTTTTTAAGTGCCGATGTTTCCTCTGTTTTCTTCGATTTTGATTTTGTTGTCACGGCTGTTTTTTTCATTGAACGGAATCTTCCCAATCTTCAAGTTCCGTATACATAAACGGGAACTCGCACTTGAATTTCAACCAATAAATCGCAATGACCATCTTGTTGGTTTCGTACCACCAATCAAATATCTTCGGGCGTTTTTTAACGCAAACGTGGAATTTTCCGATTTTGAAGGTATAAACTTTCGGATTTAGGTGCAAAATTTCCATAACCTTATGTTTACACTTTTCGATAAAAAATTCTTTTTGATATTGCCAATAATCATTTTCCCTTACAAGTCTGATGTTTCTGTACGTGTACGGGTATTTTTCTTTAAATTTTTCATCTTCCAAAGTATCGTTGTCTATATCAAGCCAAAACTTCCGCCATCTGTCATAGTAATATTTCTTGTATTTATTTTGGATTACTTGATAACGATAACGCATATCCTTAAACTTTTTCCGCAAAAAATATGCTTTTACTTCATCAAAATAATCAGTTTTTCTCAAATTATTGAGCATTTTATTTACAACGAAGAAAATATCGGTAAAGTTTTTATCACCTTTTGCAACAATTGAATTAGCCCTGTTAACACGGTAATAGTACAGAAAATCACGAACAATCGTAACCCTGTCCATGTCAAAATAAATGTCCGTAAAGAACGGCCCATCCTCAAAAATATATCCGTCGGGAAATCTTGCCTGTTTTTCTTCGAGAAAACTTCTGAGATAAAGCTTATTCCAAGCCATTACGCAAAAATCCTGAAAAAATTCTTTAGTTTCTTTGTGCGTAAAAGCCCTGTCATCAAGTTCTTTCGGAAAATATCCCAAGGTATAGTACGGATCATCGTCAAAAACCGTATTAGTGGAATCATCTAACTTATGTACGGCACAAATTACCATCTGAGAATTAAAATGTTCCGCATTATAATACATCAACTCATACATCGTCGGTTCAATATAATCATCAGAATCAACAAATCCGATATATTTCCCCTTTGCATAAGGCATGCCCGTGTTTCTTGCGGCTGACAAACCGCCGTTTTTACGGTTTACAATGATTATTCTGTCATCTTTTTTTGCATATTCGGCAAGAACCTTGTCCGAACCGTCTGTTGAACCGTCGTTAACACAAATAATTTCAATGTCTTTGAGCGTTTGTGCAATTATACTGTCCAAACATTTCGCCAAATACTTTTTTACGTTATAAATCGGCACTATTACCGAAACTTTGATATCAGAATTTGTCATTTTCTTTTTCCCGTAAATCACTTATTCTATTTATCACCAAATGTTTTATTGAATTTTCTCTGCAATTTTTGTTGAATGTCTTTTATACGCTTATCGGTCGTTTCGTGAATATTAATAAGCTTTTTGAACGGTTTGATTTTGGCTTCGTAAAAATCAAGGAACAACTTCAATTCTTCTTCATTTCTTCTTGCCGCTTCTTCCATCTGTGCCATCATTTCGGCTTTTGTTTCCTCTTTGGCACGCTCTATTTCTTCTTTGAAATAATCCGCCTGTGTTTCAAGTTTTTGTCTTACTATTTCTTGATGTTGCTTTTTAAAATATTCTTCGGCTTCTTGCAACTTAGACTGAAGATTTTTATCATGCCAAGCATTTACTTCGGCAATTCTGTCTTCGTATTCTTCGGTAATTTCCGTTTTCGTCTTTTCGTATACTTCCGCTTTTGTCTTTTCGTACACTTCTTTAGCAACAATTTGTTGTTGCTCAAGACTTTCCGACTCACATTCGGCTTTTACCTTTTCAATTTCTACCGCAAAATATCGGTCAAACTCTTCTTTTATCCTGTCAGTTTGACTTTGGAAGTCTGCTTGTAAATCATTGGCTTGATTTTGAAGTTCTTCTTGAAAATATTGAGCTTGAATTTCTAATTTTTGTTTAACCACTTCATTATGCCAAGCTTCAGTATCTGCTTTTCCGTTCTGATAAGCTTCGTCGGCAATTTGTTGTTCCTGTTTTTTAAAATACTCTTCGGTTTCTTGCAATTTTGACTGAAGATTTTTATTATGCCAAGCATTTACTTCGGCAATTCTGTCTTCGTATTCTTCGGTAATTTCTGTTTTCGTCTTTTCGTATACTTCCGCTTTCGTCTTTTCGTACACTTCTTGTTTTGCGGTTTCTATTTGTTCTTCAAATTCAATTTTCGCATCCTGATACACACCGTCAGTCGCTTCTTTGATTTTTATTTCAAATTCCGACTTTGCATCCTGATAAGCTTTATCGGTTGCTTCTTGTATCTTTATTTCATATTCGGCTTTCGTATCCTGATAAATTTTATCGGTTGCTTCTTGCATCTTTACTTCGTATTCGGCTTTCGTATCCTGATAAACTTTATCGGTCGCTTCTTGCATCTTTACTTCATACTCGGCTTTTGTATCCTGATAAACCTTATCGTTCGATTCTTGCATCTTCGCTTCGTATTCGGCTTTCGTATCAAGATAAACCTTGTCGTTTGATTCTTGCATTTTTGCTTCGTATTCAGCTTTCGTGTCGAGATAAACTTTATCGTTTGACTCTTGCATTCTTGCTTCGTACTCAGCTTTTGTGTCAAGATAAACCTTATCAGCCATTGCTTGAATATCTTGCGTATACTTTGCAATAAGATTTGCTTTTTCTTTTTCAAACCCGTTCTGACAAGCTTCTAATTTTCGGCAACATTCATAATCCGACAATTCTTTCATTGCGGCAATTCTCGCTTCATAGACGGATTTTAACGACTCTTCTTTTTGATTAAAAAGTTTTATACTTTCAATCTCTCGGTTTTTTAAGTCCTTTTCGTAAGTGTTTTTAAGTTCCGTAATGATTTCTTCATACGCATTTCGGACAATTTCTGTCTGCATTCTGATTGCTTCTTCGAAAAATCTTCTCAGATTATCAGTCTTTGAGCCGATTAATTCTTTCATTTGTTCTGCTTGTTGTGCAGTTATAAACTTCAACGTCTTTTCGTTCTGTGCAGACTTTTCATCAATACATTTTATGTACTCATAAAGTTCATTATTACTAAAAGTTTCACTATTATTCTTTTCCGTCATGAAATTCTCCCGCTAACGCTGAATTAATTTCATTCTATAATATTTCATAAAAAAATACAATTTATATTTATTTTTGACTTTTGCCATTTCTTACCGAACAAATTTTTCATAAAAAAAACAGCCCGCAACGATTTCGTTAACAAGCTGTTTTCTTTTTAGTTATTCATCTGTTTAGAATACGTCCGTTATTTCTTTTCCTGCTTCATCTTCTTCAATGACAAGCTCTCCGCTTTCGGCACGTCTGTTTTGTCTGTATCCGAAAAAGGCGTATATTAAAATCCCGAAAATTATCCACAACGGGAATAACGTAGCCGAAGTCGTAAGAGTTTTCGCCGCTTCAACCGTTAAATATATGCAAAAAATTATTCCAAATATCGGCAACCAAGGACATAAAGGCACTTTAAAAGCTCTTTCTCTGTCGGGTTCAGTTTTTCTCAAAATTATAATTCCGAGGCAAACAATTATGAAAGAAGCAAATGTTCCGAAAATACAAAGCTCTGCGGCAACGTGTGCGTCAATAAAAATACAGCCCAACATTACCAAAACTGTTGTCCACCATATAATTCTGTGCGGCGTTTTGAAAACAGGATGAATTTTTTGCAGTGATTTCGGGAAAAAATTATCTCTCGTCATTGCATACAAAACTCTCGTCGTTCCGTATTGGAATACTAATAATACCGATGTTAATCCCGCCAATGACCCGATTGAAATCCATCCGGCAATCCAATCTTGATGAATTAATCTGACTGCGTGTGCAATCGGAGCTAACGACTCAATTTGTCCGTAGTGTTCGACCGGAATAATTCCCGTAAACACAATCGCAATAAGTGCATATAAAATCGAACAAATTACAAGTGACCCGATAATCCCTATCGGCAAATTCTTTTGCGGATTTTTTGTTTCTTCCGCCGCCGTTGAAATTGCATCAAATCCGATATATGCGTAAAATATAATAAAAGCACTCAAAATAATTCCGCCAAATCCTGCCGGTGCAAATGTTGACATATCGCCCGACATCATTTGAACAAAACCCCAATTTTCGGGTTTAACATAATACATTCCGACCGCAACGAACATTAAAATTACCAATAATTTGATAACAACCATAAGTGCCGCCGTTTTTGCAGATTCTTTCATCCCTCTGTAAAGAATAAATCCGAGCGTAAAAACAATAAACAACGCAGGAAGATTTATGCTTATCGGTATTCCTCCGATATGAGGAATGGCAACATTCGGGTCAATACCTGCTTTTTGGCACTTTTCAACGGCACTTACCGCATCATTAACAAGCCAAATCGGCGGGTTTGTCACCCAAGTCGGCAAAACATTGCTAAATCCTTGTAAAAATTGAAGCAAATATTCCGTCCAACTAACCGCTGTTGTGATGTTTCCGATTGCATAAGCAAAAACCAAAATCCATCCCATCATCCAAGCGGCAAATTCTCCCATCGTTGCATAAGTGTACGTATAAGCACTTCCCGCAACGGGAATCATTGATGCAAATTCGGCATAACAAAGTGCAGGACATACACATACGAGTCCCGCCAACACGATTGAAATTACAACCGACGGCCCCGCTCCGATTTGTCCGTGACTTCCGCAAATTGCAGGTCCTATCATTACAAATATTCCTGCTCCGATAATTGCACTGATGCCCAAAATTATTAAATCAAAGGCACTCAGTGTCTTTTTAAGACCGTGATTTTGTGTCCGAGATATGAGCTCGTCCATATTTGCGGTCTTTCCCATATTTTTTAGTATTTCTTTTATCTTAATCATCATCTTCGTTTCTCAATATTGTCTGTGCAGTTCCTTCAAGTTCAGCCTTTCGGTTTCGTCGGTATCCGTACGAAAGATAAATGACAACACCGCCTAAAATCCATACGGGGAAAAGCAATGCCGATGTCGTTAACTGAGGTATTGCACGTACAATTAAGTACGAACAAAAACCTATTCCGATTAACGGCAGCCAAGGACAAAAAGGCACCTTGAAAGGTCTTTGCAAAGTCGGATTTGTCTTTCTCATAATGAGAACCCCGACACTGACCATAATAAAACAAGCCAATGTTCCGAAAATACAAAGCTCTGCAGCTACGTGTGCGTTCATAAAAATACAACCTAACATAACAACAATCGTTGTTATCCAAGTCGTTACGTGAGGTGTCTTGTAAACAGGATGAATTTTTTGCAATGATTTCGGCAAGAAATTATCTCTCGTCATTGCGTACAAAATTCTCGTATTACCGTATTGGAAAACCAATAATGCCGAGGTCAAACCTGCTAAAGCACCTAAAGATATCCAAGTTGCAATCCATTGTTGATTAATCAATCTGACGGAATGTGCAATAGGAGCAAGAATATCAACCTCTCCGTATTGCGAAACGGGAATAATACCCGTAAATACGATTGCAACCAATCCGTACAAAATCGAACATACTATTAAAGAACCCAAAAGCCCTATCGGCAAGTTCTTTTGCGGATTTTTCGTTTCTTCCGCCGCAGTCGATATTGTATCAAAACCTATGTATGCATAAAATATAATAAATGCACTTAAAATAATACTGTCAAATCCGCCGGGGGCAACTGTTTTCATATCAATTCCGCTCATTGATATTCCCCAATTTGCGGGGTTAACAAAACACATTCCGACAGATACAAATATAAAAATAACGGCAAGTTTAATAACAACCATCAACGCCGTTGCTTTTGTCGATTCCTTCATTCCTTTAAGCAAAATCAAGCCCAAAACAAAAACAATGAAGATTGCGGGAAGATTCATACTAAAAGGCATTCCGAAAATGTAAGGAAGTTGTGTATGCGGGTCGAGATTGAGTTCTTTGCACCTTTCCAAAGCACTCGGAATATCGTTAATCAACCACATCGGAGGATTTGTAGCCCAAGTCGGAAGATATTTATCAAAACCTTGTAAGAATTGAAGCAAATATTCCGTCCAACTAACCGCAATCGTAATATCACCGATTGCATATTCAAGCATCAAAATCCATCCCATTATCCAAGCGGCAAATTCACCCATTGTCGCATAAGTGTACGTATAAGCACTGCCGGAAACAGGAATCATTGATGCAAATTCCGCATAACAAAGTGCAGGGCAAACACAAACCGCCGCCGCAAGCAAAATCGATAAAACAACCGACGGTCCCGCTCCAATATTTCCGTGACTTCCGCAAACTGCCGGTCCTATCATTACGAAAATACCGCAACCGATAATTGCTCCTATCCCGAGAACAATAAGGTCAAAAGCATTCAATGTCTTATTGAAACTGTTATCTGCCGCTTTTGCAACCAATTCTTCGGTTTTTACCGTTTTGCATAAATTGGAAAAAAATGTCTTTATCTTACTGTCTGCCATTTTCTTCCCCCTGTGTTTTTTCCATAAATCTTTGCATCAATATTTTATCTTTTTCTTCTGAATTTCTGTGCTGTCTGTATCCGTAAAGAACATAAACCAATGTTCCGATAAGTAACCATAACGGGAACAATACAGACGCTTTTTCAAGTTGCGGTAGAGATTGAAACATTAAAGCCGCACTTACAATAACTCCCATAATCGGTACAAACGGATAAAAAGGAACCTTAAACGGTCTGTTAACGTGCGGATGTGTCTTTCTCAAAATAATTGTTTCCAAACAAATCAACGCAAAACATGTTAATGTTCCGCAAATTGCAAGCTGAGTTGCAACGCTCATATCAATAAACATACCCGCAACAATAATCACTATTGCGGAAAGCCAAATGATTATTGACGGAGTTTTATATTTCGGATGTCTTTTTTTCATAATTTTCGGCAAGAAATTATCTTTTGCCATTGCGTACAAAATTCTCGAATTAGCGTACTGCAAAACCAAAAGCACCGAGGTTAAACCGGCTAAAGCACCTAAAGATATCCAACCTGCTATCCAATCTTGATGAATTAATCTTGAAACATA
>CAZOGS010000059.1:6062-9571 GCA_964579375.1 uncultured Muribaculaceae bacterium | reverse complement strand
GATTTTACCGTGTCTTTATAACAATCAACAATGTATGAAATTTGTTGCAAAGTAAAGAAACTTATCCCTATCGGCATTATTATTTCAAAAGTATCAATCGAAGTAAATGATAAACTTGATAAAGCTTCAATCAAGAAATTAAAATACCTAAATCCCGCAAGAATTAATATGTTTGCGACAATTCCAAATATCAACAGGAATTTCTTCTTTGATTGAGGAATATCCGTTTTAAAGCAATGACTGATATAATAGTTAAATAAAATTGTTGTAACCAAAATTAATACATATTCGAGTTTATAAATCCCGTAAAATACCAAAGAGGCTATTATCAAAAATATTTTTGCCGCCGTAAAAAATTTGAATTTATTAATCAAAAAATACATAATAAAAACTATCGGTAAAAAAACGAATATATACTCAATTGAATTAAACAGCATTATTATTCCTCATCATAAAAATGTATGCATACACGCACATTCCTATATTAACACAAATAAGAATTTGTTTATTTAATGTATTAATACTCAATTATTTCTTTGGGTATATCACTCAGAGGTATAAATTTTTGGTTTTTAGGGTCGTAAAAATCAACCCAATAATCATACTCAAAATATTCATCTATATAATCTTTGTATGTTTTCCTGTACTCTTCCAATTCCTTCAAACTGAGCTTATTACACTCTTCAAAATTACGCTCGGTAATTACTCGATATAAACTCTTATCATCTTTTTGCTTCGTCAAGTTCTTATATACAATATTTCCGTACAATTCATTAGGATGCATTACATCAAAGAACAAACAGGTTTCGTCTAATCTTTGCGTATTATAACGGTTTTTCTTCGTAAAATCGTAAATTTTTATACCTTTAGAAACAACTAACCGCTTTACATCCTCAACAATTTTAATCTTTTCGGGTGTCAGGGCATCTTGCAAATAAACATAATTTGCCGGCAACGTATAACAAACAACATCGATTTTGTTTTTTTGAAGCAAATCTAAGATTTTTTCAAAATATAACATATCTTCTTTTATTTGTTCTTCAGATAAATGATTATAAGGTTCCGGACTTATTCTGTTTTTCGGAATAATCGTAATTCCTTCCGGAACATCGTTTTCGACTTCTTGTTGCCCAAAATTGTCTTTTATCTTATCAACTTGATATCTGATTGAAGAAATCGTCGTTTTAAAACCGAAATAGGCACTTATAATTTCACGAACCGAAAGATTTTTTTTATAATCAAACTCTGGTAACGGCTCCGTTTTATCTCTGTCAAACAAAAATGAATGATATTCCAAAGGAAAATATACAGTTTTGAGTTCGGGATGAAGATAAATAAATGTTTTTAAAATTTCATAATGTTCTTTATACGAAAGGTTTTGAAGAAATATAAGAGGAATTTTATATCGTTGAGAAACCTCTTTCATCAATGTACACGTGACAGAGGATCCAACTATTAATTTCTCATATCTATTCTGCTGAGTAGCTTTTAACCTTACGTTTACATAATTTCTGTCAAATCCGAATATAAAATGATACTGTTCTTCATTTTTTAAATCATACATATCAACATAATAAGAATAGTTCACAAAAAAAACGCCCCAAAAACATAATAAAATAAACGAAATAAATATTATATTTTTATGAATTTTTTTCATTTATACTCCAATTATTATATAAAATACAATCAGAAATTAGTACTCGGTTATTTCTTTCGGAATATCTTCTTTCGGTATAACCTTTCTGTTCGCAGGGTCTAACCAATCTACTCCGTATGGGAATGTGAAATATTCATCTATATAATCTTTATACGTTTTCTTATACTCGTTCAATTCCTTCAAACTGAGTTTATTGTACGCTTCTGCATTTTCTTTCGTAATTATTCGATATACACTTTTATCATCTTTTTGTTTCGTCAAATTCTTATATACAATGTTTCCGTACAAATTATTCGCATGTACAATATCAAAGAATAAACAGGTTTCGTCTAATCTTTGCGTATTATAACGGTTTTTCTTCGTAAAATCGTAAATGTTTACGCCCTTTGAAGCAACTAACCTCTTCACGTTTTCAAGAACTTCAATTTTCTCGGGAATTAAAGCATCTTGTAAATAAATATAGTTTACGGGTGGAATAAAACATACGATATCTATATCTTTCGCCTTTAACAAATCTATGATTTTTTCAATATAATAAATGTCATTCTTCCGTTTTTGTTCAGATAATGTATTCTCAGGAGCAGGTCTTAAACGATTTTTCGGAATTACTACAGCTCCGGGACGGGGAGGTTCGGTATAATTGGCATTTTTTATCATATCATACAATGTCTGAAGACTTTTGAATGTCGTTTGAAAACTGAAATATACATTTATAAACTCATGAACGGAAAGATGTTTTTTGTGATCATACTCGGGTATAGCCCCGTAATCATCAAGGTCAAACAAAAATGAATGACAATCGAGAGGGAAAAATACTGTTTTTACCTCCGGATGAACTTCTATAAACGTTTGCAAGATTTGATAATATTCTTTGTAAGAAAGTGACATTAAAACTAATCTGCAAATCTCATTTTCTCTGTAAATATCTTCAAACAACGTAAATGTACAAGATGTCCCCATAACTAATTTTTCATAATGATTATTTTTTCCGGTTTTTATCTTAATATTTACTAATTGTCTGTCTGTATTTAAGTAGTAATCATAAGGGTTTTCATTTCTCAAATTGTAAACATCAAAATGATAATTAATGAAAAATATACTAAATAAACTTATTAATAATAAAGATATAAATATGATATTTTTATAGATTTTCTTCATTCTGCGAACCTTAACTTATTTGTTTTGGGAATAGGGTAATTATATATCAAAAATTGAAATAAATAAATTCAGATCGTTTTGTGATGGAAAGAACGCAAAACGTAAAAACCATTACCATAAATACCGTCAGTAACGGATTTTTAGTTTTAACATACTTCGGAGCAAGCTCCATCGAATTTTTCATACAAAAAACAATCAAAAAGCTAACTACAAAAAGTACCAAATTCAACTTTAATGTCGGATTTGAGAAAACTATTTGCAAATTTTGAACAGTTGCCGGTATAAAATCCGTATTTATTCCCAACATCGATTTTACGGAAAGGAAATATTGATGAATTTGCTTCAGCATAACTAACGGGGCAATAAATACCATAGTTATAAACGTAATAAACACGGCAAGTTTTTCATTCATCATGATATTTGTTTTCTTCCATAACTTATTTACGCTGACCAAAATTCCGTTAATAACTCCGTAAAAGATACAACACCAGTTTGCACCGTGCCAAATACCGGTCACGAGAAAGACAAAGAACAAATTCCAATAAGTTCTTAATTCTCCACGTCTGCTGCCGCCCATTGGAATATATACGTTGTACTTTAAAAATCTTCCCATTGTAATATGCCATCTTCTCCAATAATCGGATATATCCAATGATTTGTACGGAGAATTAAAGTTTATCGGCAATTCAATATT
>CAZOGS010000059.1:0-5962 GCA_964579375.1 uncultured Muribaculaceae bacterium | reverse complement strand
TACGTGCAAATCGGACCCGCTATTAATTGAGGAAAAAACGATACAAACAAAGAATAATCAATGAAATTTGAATGCTTTGCTTCACCTTTGTACAAATCCGTAAGATAAGAAATCTGTTGAAAAGTAAAAAAGCTTATACCTAACGGCAACATCAACTTCATCATATCAAAATGAGTTAAATTCAATGAATTTAAGGTATCTATTAAAAAATTGAAATACTTGTAATAACATAACAAAGCTAAGTTGCAAATAATCGAAAATGCCAATATCATTTTTTTCGTTTTTTGAGAATATTCCCTCGTTACAAAATATCCCGCAACATAGTTAAAAACTATTGAAGAAATAATTATCGGCAAAAATTCAATCTTATAATATGCATAAAAATATAAAGAAGCTATCAAAAGCCATAAATTTGTCCATTTTTTCAAATTGGCTTTAGATAACAAAAAATATCCGAAAAAAACTATCGGCAAAAAAATCAATAAAAATTCCAAAGAGTTAAAAAGCATATCTTTTTCCTATAACAAAAACTATTCTTCGTTTTGTTTCTTACATAATTTTATTATAGAATAAAGACTTACAAACATCAAAATTAATGCAATTACTTCGCTCAAGTGCAAATCAAGATTAAAGCCAAATTTTGCGTTCAAAATAAATGATGCCGTAATAAATATGTAAAACATTCCGGGAATTAAAGTTATGAAATAATTTTTTCTTTTTCTGTACAACATAATTGTCGCAATCAAAAACGTCGGAATAACCAAAAGTTGATTAAACAACATTACATATTGCCATAATGCGGAAAATTGATTTGAACAAGATTTAGCATAATACAAACAAGCAAAAATCATTATCATTGACGGAACAATAATAATTAATCGGTTTGCCAAACTTTTTTGGTCAATATGAAGAGCATCCGCAACGACCATTCTCAACGCTCTCAGTGCAGTATCACCGGATGTTAAAGGCAAAAACATTACGGCAAAAACAACCAAAGCCGAAAGATTTAGAGGGGTAAAATGTTGAGCAATCACGTTGACAACATTAACAGTTCCAAACATTTCCACAGGAACAAGGTGATTGTGGTACACAAATAACGCACCTGCTGCCCAAGTCATTACTATCAAGCTTTCAACACACATCATTTGAAAGAATATTTTCTTACCTTCATATTCATTTTTCATTGTTCGAGCAACAATCGCCGTCTGAGTAGCATGAGAACCCGATAACAAACCGCAACTCACCGTCATAAAGAAAAACGGAATCCATCCCAACTTTTTCGGATGTTGATTTAAATTTGCAAAATCAATTTCGGGAAGCTGAATGCCGTTTTTAACATACCCGATAATAAGTAAAATAGTTCCGACAAAAACCAATAAACCAAGTAAAGGATATATTTTTGCCATAACTTTGTTTATCGGAAACAACGCAGCAATGAAAAAATAAAGCCCGATTATTGCATAAATTGCAACCGCAACGGGGTTGTTAAACGAAAAATCGGTTTGATTTAAAATTTTTCCCAAATATAAATCACCCGCAGAATAAATAAATACCGTTACCCATAAAATCGACATGATGGAAACAGCTATCGTAAAAAATCTAAAAAATGCGTTTCCAAAATATTTTTTCGTAATTTGCGTAATTTGCAATCCGTCATTTCTTGCGGAAATCATGCCGCTAAAATAGTCGTGAACACAACCCATTAAAATACATCCGACAGGAACAATGATAAAAACCGCAGGTCCGAAAACCAATCCCTGTAATGCCGACAAAATCGGCCCCATACCCGCAATGTCCAACAAATGAATTAATTGATTTTTCCAAGTCGGTAAAGGTACATAATCAACACCGTTGTACAACTTATCACAAGGCATCTCTCTTTCTTCGGGAGAAAATTGCGACTCAATGTACTTTGAATAAAACAAATATCCAAAAAATAATATGCACAATCCGACAAAAAAAGTTATCATTACTATTCCTCATCAAGATATAAGTTCATCGAGCATCTTTTGCAATCAAATTCAACCTTGAACTTATTTCCGTTATCAAGCTGTTCCAAATGCCAAGGAAACTCGGGAACGTCTTTGTTTTTCTGTTTTGAACAATAACCAAGCTCGTATCTCAAACAATATCTTGAGGAAAATACCTGTTTTCCGCTCAAATCATCACAAGATTCCAACGCCTGCTCAATTTTTTCAACACCATGTCGCTTATAAAACGCTTTCGTGTATTCATTAGTTACATTTGCAAGATACGATAATTCCTTCTTATAATAAGGATAATCGTTCTTTACAACCTGACATCTTTCGACAGGTCTGTTCTTTGCACGCTCCTTACGTAATTCAGAATATATTTTTTCCTTGAAAGAAATAACATCCAAAAGATACAAATCTTCCGCAAAATCAATTCTTTCGGTATAAAATTCACAATCTTCATCCAACTCCTGCAAAGCCGCTAATAATTTTTCACAAGAAACTTTATTTTCTCCCTTTTTAACATTAACACTAATAGTGTTATTATCTTCATCAACGGCTTTTACAAGGTATTCATTTTCTTTTTCAGTAACAGAAATATCAACTGAAATTACACGATAATTAACTGAATTTTCAACTTCCGCAAAACCTTCAACGTTTATATATCTGTACAGCTCAAGACCGTTGATATCTTCCTTTATTTCGTTTATATAGTAACGATTGTCTTTAATATCGACAATTTCTATTGTTCCTACGGGATTTTCACCTTTTTTAAATCTTAATCTGTCACCTTTATTAAGTTCAAAATTTGAATTTTTCAAAATGAATGAATTATCCTTGAAATCATCGACAATTCCTGCAAAATCACCGATAAGATGATATTTTGAATACATTTCTTCTTTTCTTCCGTTGAGGAAAAAGTCAGTAAAACCTTTGTTAAAATCTTTAGAAAACGCCGGTTCAAAGCCCCAAATTGTCCTTCCTGAAGAAGAACGCTTAATTTTCTTTTCTTTTGCAACCCTGTTTGCGGCAAGAGAAAACATAGCGGTGGAATTTTTAACATATTTCAAATCTTTTTCACGACCCGCAATTTTAAACGAATCAACTCCGATTTCGACAAGCCGTCCTAATTCTTGTTCAAAATTAAGATATCTGAGATTAAACAACCTGTCATTTTCTCTTATAATATTGCCTTTTGCATCTTTTAAAGTCCAATTTCCCATGCATCTTTCCGTACAAACGCCAAAATTTGAAGCCTTATAATGGGCAGAATCGGAAGATTTTGAACGTAAAAGATTTTCAACATAAGCAAGATAACAATTTCCGCTGTATCCCACACAAAGGAAACCGTAACAGAACGTTTCTATGTTAATATTTGTGTTTTCTGTAATGTCATTGATTTGTTCATAAGACAATTCACGAGGCAATACAATTCTAAAGACACCGCAATGTTCAAAGAAATCCGCATCTTCCTTCGTATAGCACCCTGTATTTGTACTCAAAATCATCGGTATCGGCGGTAAATCAAGTTCCAATATGCCTATATCCTGTATAATTAAACCGTCAACACCCATCTCATAAAAGGCGTTTATCAAATCCTTAATCTGTTTTACATCCTCTTCCGTATAAAGCAAACAATTTATCGGAATATATATTTTTACCCAATATTTATGAGCATATTCAACAAGTTCTCTAATATCGTCAAGTGAATTTCCATGTGCATATCTGAGCGAAAATTTTGAAGCACCGATATAAATCGCATCCGCTCCGCACTTTATTGCTTCCTTTGCATAATGTAAATTCCTGCCGGGGGACAATATCTCTATTGTATTCTTCATTTTATTTTTTGAATTTTCAGGCATATACAAAACCCTCTTTAAACTGTAAAAAACGACAAAACACGCATATTTTCACTCTGATTATACCTTATTCCGTTTTTAATAACAAGAATAAATTCCCACAATGAAATAAAAAAATACAATATTTTAAGCAATTTTCTTTTATGATATATTTTTATTTATATATATATAAAACAGGAAACAATATGAAAAAATTTGGATTTACCCTTGCGGAATTATTAATAGCGTTCGGTGTTTTGGGAGTAGTTGCGGTTTTGGCAATTCCAACGTTTGTTCAAGCACAACAAGACAAAGAGGTTGCGGCTAAGTTAAGCCTTGCTCAATCCGTTTTATCCAATGCAACCGAAATGGGCGAGTTGAATAACGGAAAGTTAACCGACTCCACACTTGCAACCCTATCGGAAAAGGATATTTTCAACACCTATTATAAAAAAACGTTAAAACTTAACACTTTCTGCTCGGAAGATTCAAGCGAAACATGCTGGACTCCGACAAGCGATTTTTTCGGGAAAACAAAAGCTTCAGGCGGTGACACATTCGGCATAACAGGTACCGTCCACACCGGCTTCGTTTTACAAGACGGAATGAACGTAACAATGACAAAAGTTAAAGGTCTTGATGAAAAATTCGGAATAGAAACTAAAGATGAATATTCTCTCGTTTTTATGGTTGACATTAACGGGGCAAAAGAACCAAATACCATCGGAAAAGATGTTTTCGCATTTGTAAAAGAATCTCAAGGTCGTATTATTCCGGCAGGGAAACATAACGATTCCTTTAACTGCAGAAAAGGATGCGACCTCGATGACGACTATTGGGATTGCTCCGCTAAAGTATTATTGGACGGAAAAAGAAGCTATATGTAAACAAATTTTTTCAACACTAAAAAAGCCCCGCTCGGGGCTTTCTTATTAACCAAATGTTTTGAATGATTTATCAACGTTCTTTTCGATAACTTTTTTAACTGAATCGATTTCTGTTTCAATCGCATTGTGTTCTGATTGGATTTGTTGCAATTCGAGTTCTAATTGCTTATCTTTTTGTTGCCAGTAATCTGAAAGGTATTCATATTCTGCTGTTACAGCCGCATCATCAGAAGTATCAAGTTCATCAACAATGTTTGCTACATAAGAATAGTTGATATCTTCAGATCTGTCTTCATCGGGAATATATCTTCTCAATGTCCATTCACCGTTTCTCAATTGAGTTTCGAGGTATTCGTTGTCGTTGCATCTGTCATCGTAAATGTAAGGGTGGCTCATAACATCTTCAGCTTCTGCATACATTGCATCTCTTGCTGCTGCTGCTTCTTCATATCCTTCAACATAAGCAACTTGGCTTAATTCGTTACCGGACATAAATGAGTATCCGTTTTCGAACCAGTAATCATTGAGTTCAACTTCGTTCATGTTTTTTACATTTTCCAAGAAAGAAGTACTGTCAACTGAATTACCGTTTGCATCAACGATGGGATCAGCAAAACCAACCAATTGTGCAAAGTTTTGACCGTTTACTCTTGTTGCTTGCTTGCTGCCGTGTTCACCTTCAATATTTACCGTGAAATATTTTTTGTTCATTCTTGCTTCATATTCAGCATCAGCTTGTGCTCTTAATTGAGCTGCTTGTTCAACAGCGTTTTCAGTTGTAGGTCTGACTTGTCTGCCAGTTTTATCTACCAATGTATAACCTAAACCTGAAGTGATTGATTTATAATCTAAAGCAACTTTGTTTACGTCTGTTCCGTTTCCAACAGGAGTTGAGTACATCAATCTTCTGTTGTTGATGCCTTCTGAGTAAGCTAAAGATGCATCTGACAATCTCTTAGCAATTTCGTTTCTTTGTTGGTTAATTTGTTGAGCTTGATATTCTTTATCACTTTTTCTTGCTGTTAATTGTAAATATCTTGCTTGTGATGCTGAAAGACCCATCTTACTTACCTTTTTACTTACCTTACATGTTAGTTATCGGCAGAAATACATGAAACTTTAATACTTTGAGCCATTTTGTAACAAAATGTAAACATTATTTTAAAAAATACTCTCTTTTTTTTTAATCTGACAAAATAACAAAGCAAAACATGCAAAAAGAATAGGGTTTTCATGGGTTTACAAAAATTTACAATTCTTTTGT
>CAZOGS010000058.1:0-9574 GCA_964579375.1 uncultured Muribaculaceae bacterium | reverse complement strand
AAAAATCTCTTTATAAAACAGTAAAGAACTTCTTTTACGAAAAAAGACTCCGTTACGGTTCAAATCACCACCGTAGCGGAGTGTTTAAGTTATACATTCAAGGCAAAAAATAATTTTTGTTTTGACATGCAGTAACTGCAAACGGGAGAATCGAGCATTGCAGATTTTGAATAATCTTTAAAGTCCGCACCCGAACGCCCACGATAATCTTCGGTTGTAAGCGGACAATTATACACCCCTCGATTTGTCAGTATTCTGCCGTGTGAGCAATCCAAATTTTTATATACTGCCCGAGGTTCGGTTAAATCGGCGGAATATTCCGTTTTTTTTACGAGAGGAATAATATTTATGTTAAAATCTTCGGTCACAAATCCGATTAAATCGAAAACATTTTTAATATTTTCCTTCAAAGTTTCTTCATTTTCATTGAAGTGATTTACGACGGTAATCAAGGGATTAAAGCCGTATTTTAAGAGGCTTTGCACTGAGTGAAGGCATTTTCGGTAACTACCCCGACCTCTTATCTCGTCGTTTGTACGTTCATCGTAATGTTCAAGACTCAATTTTATAATAATCTCATTACCTTTATCGTTTTCCTCTTCAACCTTTTTAAAAAATCGTGCTTTTTTGTCGTTTATGCTATATCCATTGGTATGAATTACCGTTGATGTACGTTTTAAGCAATATCGAAGAATTGCGTTAAAATCAGGGTGCAACAGGGGTTCCGCACCTGTTAAATGTATATATTTGAGTTTTTCCGTTTGTAAATCCGAAAAGGCTTCTTTTATTTTTTCAAAGGGGATGAAATTTTTTACGTGTTTTTCGTTCGAAAAATCGATGTAACAGTGCTTACATTTTAAGTTGCAAGCTTTCATACTCATTTCTATAAACAGTGAATCAAACACTGTCAATTCACTTTTTGGAGATGTTAAAATAGTCATTTTTGTATCCTTTTTTATCTGCAAAATTATTCTAAAAAACTAACATTTAAAAGGAAATTACCGTACCGTTTATTTTTTCATACACAACAGGATAGTAATTTTAATCCAAATGACCATCGCAATTTTTAAATTAAACAATCTAATTTTGATAAGTTTTATTTAAAAATTTTTTTATGTGGCGATAATTATAACAGAGAGGTTTTTATGGCAAGAATTATAGAAAACGAAACAGGAAGAAGAAACGTCATATTGACGGAAGACGACGTATTATCGATTGTAAGAGAGTATCAAACGCTAACTTGCGGAATTAAATCTTATGAAGAGATAAGGGGAGTTTTAAGAGAAAACAAATTTTATTTACCGGAAGATTTAGCATAGAGTATTACCCCTTTGTAGAATTAATTTGCAAAAATAATTTATTATGATTATTCTATATATATAAAAGGGGTATTTTATGAAAAATAAAATTATTGTTTCTTTGGTATTTATTGTTCCGCTTGTGATATATTTTGTACTAACTTCAATATATCCCGAAAAGACGATAGAGTCGGTTATTGCAAAAACTGCGGATATTCCGCAAGTTGTTGTATTTTCGACACCGATGTGCAGAGAATGTAAAAAAATGGCACCCGTTATTGAAGAAGCAAAGAAAAACTTTGAAGGAAGAGTTCAAATCTCAAAAATCAATGCTAACGACAACAACAGAGATATACAAAGATTGGTAACGAAATATCAAGTATACGTTGTTCCTACAATTATATACCTTGATACAAACGGTGTTGTAAAGTTGCGTACCGAAGGTGCTGTTCCTTACAATGTTTTTGAAAATTATATTAATGAGGCGTTTCAAAAATGACATTTGCAATTAAATTATCATATATTTTCGGTTCTTTTTTAGGAGGAATTATATCATCAATTTCTCCCTGTTCAATTGCATTATTACCGCTTATTTTGGCATACGTTTGCGGAGTTAAAAATACAACATACTCAGACTTAGGAATGAAATTGCTTGCTTTTTCGCTCGGACTTTCAAGTATTTTAAGCGTTATCGGAATACTTTGTGCCTCGGCGGGAAAAGTATTCGGAGGATTTGACATACCGATTTTGATATTACTTTTTGGCTCGGTATTGATGGTTTTAGGGTTGCAATTGGCAGGATTTATAGACTTACAACTTCCGACCGTAGTCAAAAAAATTCCTCAATCCAATTCAAGAAGCCGTTTTTGGTATCCGTTTTTAATCGGGGTATTATTTGCTTTCTTAGCGGCACCTTGTGCATCGCCGATTTTGCTTGCTATTATGGCAATGGCAACAAAAACATCCGATTATCTTACGGCATTTTTTATGCTCTTTGCTTTCGCCTTCGGACAATGTATTATCGTTATTTTGGCGGGACTTTTCGCTTCATTCCTTAAAAATTTACAAAAAATTCAAAAATATACAGATGTACTCGTAAAAATTTCCGGATGGGTATTCATAATTTTTGCACTCAGCGTTTGGGCAAATGTATTTTTAAATATAATTTACTGATAAATTGAAAACGCCTATAAAAGCTTGCAAAACCAATTATAGCCAAGTTTACAAAAATAAAAAGACCTCTGTTAAAAGAGGTCTTTTGTTCTTGTCTAAACTCAGCTTTCTCAAACTTATGCCAAATCCCATTTTCCGCAAGTACCGCCCCAACGTGCGATAATTTTCGGTTTTTCGCCTTCTTTAAGCGGGTTATCGGGATCTTCTTCGGTAATAGTTACAATTTCACAATTATTTGAACATCCGTTGCACTGACGGGTTTGAGAATTAAATTTCATATCTCCGACATGTTCACCTTTAAACTTCGTCGGTTCTCCCGTAAATTGGTGATTTTCCATTGCGAGGAGTGCCGCACCGATTGCACCCATATTTTGGTGATTATCGGGAACCGTTACTTTCATTCCCAAAGCTTCTTCAAAAGCTTTAACCATGCCTTTATTGGTTGCTACACCGCCTTGGAAAGTTACAGTCGGAAGAATTTCCTTACCGAGAGCCAAATTGCTCAAGTAATTTCTTACAAGTGCCTGACAAAGACCATAAAGCAAATCTTCCTCAGGATAGCCCAATTGTTGTTTGTGAATTAAATCACTTTCGGCAAAAACACCGCAACGTCCTGCAATACGTGCCGGTGAAGTTGAACGGAGTGCAACATCTCCGAAATTTTCAATCGGAACATTTAATCTTGATGCCTGTTGATCGAGAAAAGAACCCGTGCCTGCCGCACAAACCGTATTCATCGCAAAATCGGTTACAATTCCGTCACGAAGAATAATAATTTTGCTGTCTTGTCCGCCGATTTCAAGAATTGTCTGAACATCAGGCACATAAGTACTTGCAGCAACTGCATGAGCGGTGATTTCATTCTTGATAATATCCGCACCGACCAAAGCACCTGCAAGATTACGTCCGCTTCCCGTGGTTCCGACGCCCAAAACGTTATAATCAGTCTTTGCTTGAGCATAAAGACTTTTCATACCCGATTGAACTGCCTTTACGGGCTGACCGGAAGTTCTTATCATAAAGCAATCAACCGGTTTTCCGTTTGTATCTACCATTGCCAACTTCGTTGTTACCGAGCCGACATCTATTCCTAAATATACATCTGTCATGTTTTTTTCCTTTACCAAATATATCATACTAAAAACATGACTAAGTTAACAATATTTTTAATCGGATTGGTTCTTTAATTTTTCAACATCTTCTTTCAAGTCGACAATCTCGTACTTGAGTCTGTTCAGCTGACAAGCAACAGGGTCGGGTATTCTGTTATGTTGAAGTTGTCCGTCGACAACGATTTTTTGTTGAACAATTCTTCCGGGAATACCGACAACAGTGGAGTGTTCCGGAACAGAATCAATAACGACAGAACCGGCACCGATTCTTGCTCCCGAGCCGATTAAAATATTTCCCAAAACTTTTGCTCCCGCACCGATAACAACATCATTGCAAATCGTCGGGTGACGTTTTCCTGCCTCTTTACCCGTTCCGCCTAACGTTACACCTTGATATATCAAAACATCATCACCGATTATTGTCGTTTCGCCGATAACAACGCCCATTCCGTGGTCAATAAAAAACCTGTGACCGATTGTTGCGGCGGGGTGAATTTCTATTCCCGTAAAAAACCTCGAAATTTGAGAAATTAATCTCGGAATAAACGGTATTTTCCAATAATTCAGCTTGTGACAAACCCTATGACAAATCAAGGCATGCAATCCGGGGTAACAAAATATCACTTCCGCCAAATTTCTCGCAGCGGGATCTTTCTCATAAATTGTCTGAATGTCTTCTTTTATCTGTGAAATTGTCCGTTTTAATAATCTCATAATTAATTCTCAAAAAGTTTTGTAGATAAATATCTTTCACCAAAATCGGGAAGAATTGCAACAATTAATTTGCCCTTAAATTCTTCTCTTTTTGAAAGTTCAATCGCCGCATAAAGAGCCGCTCCCGAAGAAATTCCGCATAAAAGCCCTTCTTTAACGGCACAGTCTTTTGCCGTATTTATCGCATCATCGGTTTTTACATCGAAAAATTCGTCAACAACATTTTTATCAAGAATTTCAGGAACAAAATTTGCCCCTATACCTTGAATGCCGTGACTTCCTGTCTTTCCTTGCGTCAACAGAGGACTTTCGGCAGGCTCAACTCCGACAGTGTAAATATCAGGATTTAATTCCTTCAAACGCTTTGCACAACCCGTAAGCGTTCCGCCCGTGCCAAATGTCGCAACAAATACATCAACTTTTCCGTCCGTATCCGCCCAAATTTCTTCCGCAGTCGTTAAATAATGAATTTTTGAATTATTCGGATTGGTAAACTGTGAGGGCATAAATGAGTTTTTATATTTCATCATCAAATTTAGAGCTTCATCAACAGCTCCCTGCATGCCCGCACCGGCAGGAGTTAAAATCAATTCCGCACCAAAGCCCCGAAGAATTTTTTTTCTTTCTTCGCTCATTGATTCGGGCATGGTCAAAATCAATTTCATCCCGTAAACTGCCGCACACATCGCAAGTCCGATGCCCGTATTTCCGCTTGTCGGTTCAATTATAACCGTATCCTTATCAATTTGCCCCTGTTCAAATGCACATTTAAGCATATAATAAGCAGCTCTGTCTTTGATGGAATTTGTCGGGTTAAAATATTCCGCTTTCACCACGACATCAGCCTCGCCATCATTAATTTTATTAATTTTTACAAGCGGGGTTTTTCCGATAAGTTCGGTTAAATTTTCATAAATTTTCATTACTTTACAACCTTGCAGAACTTTCTCTTTCCGACCTTTAAAACAACGGGAAGCATATCGAGCGTAACCGTTGTATTAATATCGGAACATTTTTCATCGTTCATTTTCAAACCGCCTTGAGCCGCAAGCCTTTTCAACTCACCCTTGCTCTCAACCAATTTGTTATTCATAACAATTTCCGCAACCGTCGTATCAGCTTCGATTTTGTATTCGGGAACATCGGACGGCACACCTTTATTTTGAACGACATTGACAAATTCCGCCTGAGCCTTGTCGGCTTCTTCGGTATTGTAATACATTTCAACAATAATATGACCCAATTGCATCTTCAAATCTCGGGGATTTTCAGTTTCAAGGCGTTTTTTGATTTGAGCAATTTCATCATTCGACAAATCCGTCAGCAATGAATAATATCTGAGCAACAATTCATCGGGAACAGACATTATTTTTCCGTACATATCGGACGGTTTGTCACAAAGACTGATACAGTGTTCCGGATAAGATTTTGACATCTTTTTAACACCGTCAGTACCTTCCAGCAAGGGCAAAAGCATTACAATTTGCGGTTCTTCCTTGCCATAAGCGGTTTGCATTTCACGTCCGAGCAATGTATTAAATCTTTGGTCGGTTCCGCCAAGCTCAATGTCACAATCCAATACAACCGAGTCATAAGCTTGCATCAACGGATAGAAAAACTCGTGAATTGCAATCGGCAAGCCCTCTTTGTAACGCTTATTAAAATCATCACGTGTCATAATTTGAGCAACCGTAACCTTTGAAGCAAGTCCGATAATATCGGGCAAAGTCATTTTGTGAAGCCAATCTGCATTATTCAACACATCTGCCGATTGGACATCAATAACTTTTGAAATTTGTTCAAAATAAGTTTTTGCGTTTTCATTAACCTGCTCAAGAGTAAGTGCAGGACGAGTTTCAGACTTTCCGGACGGATCGCCTATCATCGCCGTCGCACCGCCGACTAAAAGTTGAAGCGTATGACCTAACTTTTGAAATTCTCTGATTTTACGCATTACAACCGTATGTCCGAGGTGCAAATCGGGTCTTGACGGATCCATGCCCAATTTTATCTTGAGCGGTTTGCCCGTCTTATCCGATTTTTGCAATTTACGAGCCAATTCATCGACTCCGCCCGGCAAAATTTCGCAATCACGTGCTAATTTTTTTGCCTGTTCTATATATTTTTCTTCGATTTTATCCATAACTTCCTTTGCGTCAATATTTCTAATATTCTTTCCGAGTCTTTATCACCACGACCCGATATGTTTACGATAATAATATCATCTTTGTTCGTTTTTGGCATCAAATATTCCAAATATGCTACGGCATGTGAAGATTCAATGGCAGGAATTATACCCTCAAGTGCCGACAATTTTTCAAAAGCTTCAATAGCCTCTCTGTCAGTAATCGGATAATACAAAGCCCGACCCGTATCGTGAAGATAACAGTGTTCCGGACCGCAACCGGGGTAATCCAATCCCGCCGAAATACTGTAAGATTCTCTCGGGTTGCCGTCTTCGTCAACCAATACATATTGGTACATACCGTGAAGATACGTCTTTTTACCTCTTGCCAAACTTGCCGCAGTATGGTCTGTATCCGCACCTTCACCCGCAGCTTCAGTTCCGATTAACTTAACTTTTTCGTCTTCCAAAAAAGCGGCAAACATTCCGACAGCGTTCGAACCGCCACCGACACATGCAACTACATAATCAGGAAGCCGACCTTCTTTTTCCAAAATCTGTTGACGAGTTTCCACACTTATCAAAGATTGGAAGTAATGAACCATCTTCGGATAAGGATGAGGTCCTACCGCAGAACCTAAAACATAGAAAACTTCATCAGAATGATTTAACCAATATTCAATTGCCGCATCGCAAGCATCCGCAAGAGTTTTTGTACCTTGAGTAACTGAATTTACTTTTGCTCCCAACAACTTCATTCTGTCTACATTTGTTCTTTGACGGAAAATATCGGTTTCGCCCATAAATACTTCGCACTCAAGCCCTAATAAAGCCGCAACCGTTGCCGTTGCAACACCGTGTTGCCCCGCCCCCGTTTCGGCAATGACTTTTTTCGCTCCCATTCTCTTCGCAAGCAAACATTGTCCGATAACGTTATTTATTTTGTGAGCACCTGTGTGATTTAAATCTTCACGTTTAAGGTAAATTTTGCCTTTTCCGTAGTGTTCAGTCAATCTCTTTGCATAATACAAAGGTGTCGGACGTCCTGAATAATCCTTTAATAAATCGTAAACTTCTTTTTCAAAAGTTTCGTCATGAAGTGCTTTTTCAAATTCTTCATCTAATCTGAAAAGTACGGGTTTGAAATTTTCGGGAACAAACATCCCGCCAAATTCGCCGAAGAAACCGTCTTTTGTAGGTAAATTGTAGTTTTTGTGTTTTACAAACATACTTGTCCTTTCGTTATATTCTAATTCTACACAAAAAAAAGACGACTTGCGTCGTCTTTTTATAAACTTTTCGGATTTTTAGTTAAGCTAACTTAACCCACATGAAAAATCCTTTCTTACAAAAAGCGACGTTACCCTCACGAGCAAGCCAACCGAGAGCCAAATAAAGTTCAGCTGAAGAGAGTTTTAATTCTCTTTTTACTCTAACGATTTTTGATTCTCCGTTCTTTTCTAAGTATTGCCAGATTTTTCCTGCGTTTACACCGATATTTTCGTTCATTTTGTTTCTCCGTAGAATTTTTTTAATAGAGTTTTATTTCGATATGTTCAGTATATAATATTTTTATAGAATTTGTAAAGGGGGTTATATGGAAAATATACTCAAAGGAAAAACATGGAAATATGAAAACGACGTTGATACGGACGTTATCATTCCTGCAAGATATTTAAACACATCAGAACCGAAAGAACTTGCAGAACACTGCATGGAAGATATAGATAAAACATTTGCAAAAGAAGTTAAGCAAGGCGACATCATGGTTGCAGGCGAAAACTTCGGTTGCGGAAGCTCAAGAGAGCATGCTCCGATTGCAATTAAAGCATCAGGCGTAAGCGTTATTATCGCAAAAACTTTTGCAAGAATTTTCTTCAGAAACTCGATTAACATTGGTTTACCGATTTTGGAACATCCGACATTCTCGGATGAATGCTCAAAAGGTGACGAAATCGAAGTAAATCTTTCGGAAGGAACAATCAAAAATCTCACAACGGGAAAAGAATATGTTTGCAACAAATTTCCCGAAGCTATTCAAAATCTCATCAATGAAGGCGGTTTGGTCAACTATACCGCTAAAAAGTTAGGAGTAAAATAATGAAAGAATATAATATTTGTTTGCTCGGCGGTGACGGAATAGGTCCCGAAGTTACGGACGAAGCCGTAAAAGTTATGGACGCTATCGGCAAAAAGTACGATATGAAATTCAACTTCACGAAAGCATTAATCGGCGGTTGTGCATACGAAAAATACGGAAAACCGCTTCCCGACGAAACACTCGAAATCGCAAAAAAATCCGATGCCGTTTTATTGGGTGCCGTAGGCGATTGGAAATACGATACCCTTCCTCCCGCAGTTCGTCCCGAAAAAGCACTTTTGGGAATAAGAAAAGGTTTAAATTTATTTGCAAACCTTAGACCCGCAACGGTTTTTGATGAATTAATTTCTTCCTCAACATTGAAACCCGAAGTCGTTCAAGGCGTTGACGTAATGATAGTCAGAGAGCTCACAGGCGATGTATATTTCGGCGAACCGAAAGGCGTTGAAGTAAAAGACGGAAAAAGAGTCGGCTACAATAACATGATTTATTGGGAAGACGAAGTTCGTCGTATCGCAAAAATCGCTTTTGAAACAGCAATGCTCAGAAACAAAAAACTTTGCTCTGTCGATAAAGCAAACGTTCTCGATGTTTCAAGACTTTGGAGAGAAGTTATTCTCGAAGTGGCACAAGACTACCCCGAAGTCGAACTTACTCACATGTACGTTGACAATGCGGCAATGCAATTAATCAGAAACCCGAAACAATTTGACGTTATCGTAACAGGCAACATTTTCGGCGACATTTTATCAGACGAAGCTTCAATGCTTACAGGCTCTTTGGGTATGCTTCCGAGTGCATCTTTAAGTGCTGACGGACCCGGAATGTTTGAACCTATCCACGGTTCAGCTCCCGATATCAAAAATCAAAACATCGCAAACCCGATTGCAACAATCCTTTCGGCAGGCATGCTTTTGAAATACGGCTTGAAAAATTCTCAAGCTAATGACGATATCGAAAATGCCGTTAAAAAAGTCCTCAAAGCAGGCTACAGAACAAAAGACATTATGTCGGAAGGCATGAAAGAAGTCGGAACAAGAGAAATGGGCGA
>CAZOGS010000057.1:8303-9872 GCA_964579375.1 uncultured Muribaculaceae bacterium | reverse complement strand
AAACACGTTTACTTAAGAAATGCCGAAAGACTGCGTCCTGACTTAAAATTGCAGTAGTTTTGTTTTATTTTTTTTGTAGTATAATATACCTATGAATATTTTAATCGTAGGTTCTGATGCAAATGCTTATTCAATAGCAAAAGAAATGAGTAAAAGCGAAAATGTCGACTTGATTTTCGTTTCTCCCGGTAATGAAAAAATGTCGGAGTTTGCTCAATGTACGGATATTTCCGAAAATGATATTGATGAATTGCTTGATTTTTCTGTTGCTAATGAAATTTCTCTTACGATTGTAACATCAATTAGTGCCATTCAAAACAATATTGCCGAAGTTTTTTCGGATGCAAGAAGGTTGATTTTTGCACCGACGGCAGATTCTGCACAAATTTCATTGTATAAATCGTCGGCAAAAAAAATGATGTATCGTTTGAAAATTCCGACGATGAAATTTGGTATTTTTGAAAAGGAAAATCAAGCTGTTGAATACGCTTCGACCTTCAGAAAAGCACTTGTGATAAAAAATGATACTCATATTTTAGGAGAAAATCCTGTATTTGCGGCAACTTTTTTAAAAGCAAAATCGGCTATTGAAAAAGCTTTTACTTTTCCGGAAAACAAAGTCATTATTGAAGATTACATTGATGCAAAAGAAGTAACTATGTATTTCATAACGGACGGTTACACGGCACTTCCCATTGGAACTTGTGCGAGTGATGATAAAAATTTTGCGTATCCTGAAAGTGTTTATGCTCCCGATTATTATATTTCGGATACTCTTGAGATGAAAATTTTAAAAGAAGCCGTGTATCCCGTGATTGATGATATTGCTTCAAGATATGCTCCATATTGCGGAATTCTGGGCGTTGATTTGTTTATTGATGGCGAAAATTACAATGTGATTGAATATAATCCTTTCTTTAAACAAATGCATCTTCAATCAATATTACCGTTAATAAAGACTGATTTGTATGATTTATTCCTTTCTGCGGCAAGCGGTTCTTTGTCTGATGAATACCAATATATCGATTTTAATAATTTAACGGCAATTTCAAAAATTTTTGCGGATAAAATAGACGAAAAAAAATCTGATGATGAAGCGTTAAGTATAACTTATACAAGTGCTTCGAACGTGATTTTGACCCAAGCTGCAAAAACTTTATCAAGAGCAAGAACTAATTTGTCGGAAAATATGATTTTTTTGACTCAAACGAAAAGCTGTGAACAAAATGACCGATAACAGAAAATTTTTAAGAAAATGTATAAGTTGCGGTGAGTATAAAGAAAAATCGGAATTTATAAAAATTACGGCAGAAAGTAAATCCGATAAAATTTTTATCAATCCGTTAAACAATGTTTACGGACGTTCTTGTTATATCTGTAAGGATGAAAGCTGTGTAAACAGTGCGTTTAAGAAAGATAGGATTTCTAAAATTTTAAGAAAAAAAGTCAATGAGGAACTTAAAAATGAAATTATAGTTTTACTTCACAAATAGATTGTGTTACAACTATATTAGGCAATTAAAGTGAGAAATAAATGGACAATATTAGAGTATATGATGCAGCCAAAGA
>CAZOGS010000057.1:4984-8203 GCA_964579375.1 uncultured Muribaculaceae bacterium | reverse complement strand
TCTGTAAAAGAAGAGAAGAAACCTGTTGTCCATATTGAAAAGAAAGAAGTAAAGACAGAAGAACCTCAAAAAACAGAACAAAAAGTTGAGGAAAAATCTGTTGAAGAAAATAAAAACACAATGATTGCCCCCTCCGGAACGAGCATTCGTTCATTGCTTGAGTATAATAATCAAAACAGTCAAAAAAGACGTGCAGAAATTCAAGCTGAAAATAACAGAAAGAAAAGAGAACAAGAAAGAGCTGAAATTGAAAAGAAAAAAGCTCTTGCCCGTCAAAATCAACAACAAAGACCCCAAGGAGAAAGAAAACCTTTTAATAAGGGGGACAGACCTGAAAGACCGTTTAAAAAACAGGATAATAATGGTGAAAGACCGCAACGTCCCGCTAATACCGGCGATAAACGAGAACCCGTAAAAAGACACTTTATTTCTCAAGAAATTTATGAAAATAAACCGGGGTATGCAAAACGTAAAGATGTAAATAAAAAAGAAAAAGATTATAAATCAAAAGAAGAACAACAAGAGCTTATCAGTCTTGAAAAGGCAATGGCTCAAAAGCACAGAAAAAAAGAACGTGTTGAAGAAGTTCAACAAGAAGTCAAATCTGTTGTTATTAACTCTGTAATGACAGTTGGTGAGCTTGCCGAAAAAATCAATAAATCTTCTGCTGAAGTTGTTAAATATCTTATGATGAACGGTATTTTGGCAACTGTTAACCAAGTTATTGACATCGACACACAAAAGAAGGTTTGTGCAAATTTTGAAATTGAGGTTCAAGAAGAAGATTTAGAAGCTTATATTGAAGAAGAACTTCAAAAAGAAGAAAAATTAAAAGAACTCAGCGATGTTGATGAATCATTGTTAAAAACGAGAGCTCCCGTTGTAAGTATTTTAGGTCACGTTGACCACGGTAAGACAACATTGCTTGATTCAATCAGAGCAACCGGACAAAGAATTACCACGACTGAAGTCGGCGGTATTACTCAATCTATCGGTGCTTATACGGTTCATCATAATAACAAGAAGATTGTATTTGTCGATACTCCGGGTCATGAAGCGTTCACTGCAATGAGAGCAAGAGGTGCTCAGGCAACCGATATTGCAATATTGGTTGTTGCCGCTGATGACGGTATTATGCCGCAAACGGTTGAAGCAATTAACCACGCACGAGCTGCGGAAGTGCCGATTGTTGTTGCCGTAAACAAATGTGACAAGCCCGAAGCAAATCCTGACAGAATTATGCAACAATTGACGGAATACGGTCTTGTTCCCGAAGAATGGGGCGGTGATACGGCTTGCATTAAGGTCAGTGCTTTGCAAAAAACAGGTATCGAAGATTTACTTGAATACATTTTGTTGTTAGCGGAAGTTAACGGATATAAAGCAAATCCGTCAGCAAAAGCAACCGGTGTTATTATTGAAGCAAACCTCGATAAGGGTAAAGGTCCTGTTGCAACATTACTCGTTCAAAACGGTACGTTAAGTACTGGTGATTGCTTTGTCGTCGGAAACGTCGGAGGAAAGGTTCGTGCGTTAATTGCTGATAACGGTGAAAGAATTAAAAAAGCAGGTCCCTCTACTCCTGTTGAAATTTTGGGTCTTTCGGAAGTACCTCAATCAGGTGACAGATTTGAAGCAGTTGAAAACGAAAAAATTATGCACCAAATTATCGCCGAAAGAAAAGAAAAAGAACGTACATCAAGGCTTGAAGCTACTATGCCTGCTCACGTTCGTAATGATGCAATCGGTGAAGATGACAACATTCAGCGTCTTAACCTCATCATTAAAGCAAATACGCACGGTGCGGCTGAAGCTGTTGCTCAATCAATTAATCAGATGGAATCAAAAGAAATTATCACAAAAATTATTCACGTTGGTGTCGGTGATATTTCGGAAGCTGATGTTATGCTTGCAAGTGCAGGTAAGGCAATGATTTTGGGATTTACGGTAAAAGAAGATGCAAACGCTCTTGCTGCCGCTGAAAAGTACAATGTAACAATTAAGAAATTTGATATTATTTATCAAATCCTTGAAGACCTTGAAAAAACTATGTTACATTTACTTCAACCTGAAGAAAAAATTGTTGAAATCGGTCAAGCAGAAGTTCGTCAAATATTTACTGTCGGCAAAACTACAAAAATTGCAGGTTGCTATGTAACTGAAGGAAAGGTTGCAAGAAACAAAATGGCAATCGTTATGAGAAACGGACAGGAAATATTTAAGGGTGCTATTGACCAACTTAAACGTTTCAAAGATGACGTTAAAGAGGTTAACCAAGGTTTTGAATGCGGTATTTCATTCGCTAAGTTTAATAACCTTGAAGTCGGTGACATTATTAAGGTTACGACTGTTGAATTAGTTGAAAGACAAGAACTTGTATAGAGGAAATCATGCCTGCATTCAGAAATGAAAAAATCAGAAAAACATTAATGAAAGAAATTGCAGACATCATTCAAAAGAAATTGAATGATGCACGTATTGGCGGAGTTGTTTCAATAACTGACTTAGAGCTTGCTCATGATAATTCATATGCAAAAGTATATTATTCTGTCTTTGCTCCTGATAATGTCAAAGAACAAACTATCGCTGCAATTGAGGATGATGCACCGAAAATCAGATATGAAGTCGGAAGAAGAATAAGATTGCGTTTAACTCCGGAATTGAAATTTATTTTGGATAATTCAATTGAACGTGGTTCAAGAGTAACGGAACTTATTAACAAGATTTCTAAAGGTGAAGTGTAGTCGTGTTCGGCTTTTTGAATGTTTATAAGCCTGCCGGAATAACTTCTCATGATGTTATTAGCCGTTTGAGAAAGGTTTTACATATAAAAAAAATCGGGCATGCGGGAACGTTGGATCCTTTGGCGGAAGGTGTTTTGCCTGTTGCAATAATGGGTGCGACAAGGCTCCTTGATTTTTTGTCTGACGAAAAAGAATATCTTGCTTCTTTTAAGTTTGGTTATATCTCAAAATCTTATGATACAGAAACCGAGCTTGAGTTTTTCTCGGATAAAAAGGTTTCCGAGGAAGAAATTATAAATGAATTGTTTAAATTTGAAGGAGAGATAAAACAAAAGCCGCCTATCTACAGTGCAATAAAGGTTGGCGGACGAAAGTTGTATGAAATTGCAAGAGAGGGGGAAACATCCGAAATACCCGAAAGAACGATTACGGTAAATAAAATAATTTTGAAAAACTTTGATTATGAAACGCAAAC
>CAZOGS010000057.1:2595-4884 GCA_964579375.1 uncultured Muribaculaceae bacterium | reverse complement strand
TTTCTGAAATATAATAATCAAATTATTGCTTATGGTGAAAAATTTGAAAATCAAATAAGAATAAAGAAAGTGTTTATTTAATGAAAAAGATAATATATTTCTTATTTATATTTGTTATTATCCAAACTCCTGCCTTTTCAAAACTTTGTTACAATTGCGAAGAAGTTACTCCGACAAAAGGAAACGTTTTTGAAAAAGTTTCGGGGATTGATTTTATAGAACGAAAAGGTGCTGAGGCAATAATAGAGAAGTATTTGAGATTTACACTCAAGTCAAAAGTTCATTTCTATCTTGATGCAGAAAGTGCAAAAGCCTTAAGAAACGGTGAATTTAATTCTTTTTCGGCTAAGGCAAAAAAAATACAAGTTGATGGCGTTTCTGTTTCTGATTTTGAAGCAAAAAGTATCTGTTCTTATAACAGATTTTTGATGAAAAAAGATTATATCGGTTTCCCTTATGACATTCCGGTTTCGTTTTCCGCAACGTTAACGAATGATGATATGAATTATATGTTCCAAAAAATGGAGGAACAATATAAAGATAATCTTCGAATTCCGTTTGGAAAGCTGACGGTTGCGAGGGTAAGCGGAATTACTTGGAAGACGGAAAATTCAAAAGCAAGAATTGTATTCAAAATAATAACACCCATTGTTGATTCAAAAGTTACTTATACGACAAGCTTTAGCCTTGTAAACGGAAAATTGAATTTAGGTAATGAAAAAAGTAACTTAAATTCAAAAATGCAAAAGAATGTTAACAGATTTTTAAGACAATTCAACCCTTTTACGCAAGCGGTAGAACTTGCTAAAGATGCACAAGCACAGTTAGAAATCACGGATATTATATTAAACGGTGATAAAATTTATGTAAAAGGTGTATTTCTTATTCCTCGAAATTGTGTTATAAAGAAATAGGGAAATGTCATGAATAATTTTTCGAGATTTGTAATTTTTATAGTTGTTTGCTTAGGTCTTTGGTGGGGCTATGACAACTTTCTTGCGGATAAATTTCCCATCCCTGAAATTAAAGGTCTTGAAACAAGACATTTAACCGATGATATTGAACCAAAAGAACAAGTTAAAGAAGAAACACTTGAGCCTCAAACAGCAGAACAAGAAGATATAGAACAAGAAAAAGAAATAAATGAACAAAAACAAGCTGATTTGTACATTTATGTTTATATGCTTACTACTGATAAAAACGGCAATCAATTTTTGAAGCCTGTGAAAAGACCTTTAAAGGCTGGCGAAGATAAATTGTCGACAGCAATAAAACTTCTTATTGCAGGTCCTAACGGTGCTGAAAAAACATCGGGTGTTTATACTGAAGTTCCTGCGAATACTCATCTTAACAGTATAACTGCTTATGATTCAAAAATTATTATAGATATGGCAGGCTCTTTTGCTTATGGCGGAGGCTCAGATAGCCTTTATTCAAGATTAAGACAATTAATCAAAACTGTATTGGCTAATTCTGATAAACCCGTTTATTTATATTTAGACGGAAAACAAGCTAACGTCGTAGGCGGAGAAGGAATAACCGTATCACAACCATTAAAAGAGAACTCATTAGATGAATAACGAAAAAAAAGATATTGAATATTATATGAATTTGGATTGGACATTGATTGAGGGAACAGACCTCGATTTTAACGGCAATCCGTATCATTATATAGAAATTAAAGAAATTCCGAGTTTTGCATTTTGTGCAAAAACGCAAGAGGCTGCACGTGCAAATTATAAAACTCAACTACGTTGGACGTTAATGGTTATGCTTTCTGATGAGGATTGTGTTATCAGAGAACCCGGTGAGCCTGATGAGGATGATATCGATTGGGAATCTCTTTGTCCTTAATCTATGTCAAGTAAAGTCAGATTTTTTTCAACAAACTCTTTCTTTTGAAGGTGTGTCATATTTTTGATTTTATGCTCGGCTTTGAGTGCTTCCGATTTTGTTTCAAAAGTTTGTTGCCAAGCTATTTTTACGGGTTTATTTGCCCTTGTATATTTTGCTCCTTTTCCCGAAAGATGTTTTTGAAAACGTTTTTCGACATCATCGGTATAACCGCAGTAGTAACTGCCGTTTTCAATTAATAGTAAATAGACATAATATTTTTTAGCCAGCATTTTTTATCTCTTGTAAAATGTCAATGATTTTTTCGTAATTTTCTTCGGTTACAAGGCGACCTCTAAATTCTGATGCACCTCGCAGACCTCTAATGTAATACGGGTAAAATTTTCTGAAAAATTTAATACCGTTTAACTCTCCACGAAAAGCAATTTCAGCATC
>CAZOGS010000057.1:0-2495 GCA_964579375.1 uncultured Muribaculaceae bacterium | reverse complement strand
AGTTTTCTCAATACATAATCCGTTATGCCCGCCATCGGAGCGGACACAACTTTTGAATTAATCTTTACATTCCCGATTGAAATGCTATTTAGATTGTTGAATTCTTTGTCTTGCGTATTTTGTATAGTCATCGACACCTTTTGATAATTCCAAGAATTTTTTGTAATTTTGTACGGCTTTTGTGAAATTGCCTAAACTGTCGTAATCAACGCCTAATGAGTAATAGACGAGTGCTATTGTTGAATCTTTTGCTATTACGGCTTCGTAGTCGGCAACAGCTTTTTGGTAATTTCCAATTGCATCATAAACCATTGCACGATAATAGTGAGGCATATAACTTCCGACTTTTTTGTTGATTAATGATGTCAATATTGCTTCTGCCGATTTATAATCCTTTTCTTCGTATTTTTGAATTGCCTTATTAAGTTCAGCTTCTGTATTTTGGACAGAAATGTAATTTTGCATTTCTTTATATTTTTCAGAATTTTTGTTTTGAACTTTATTGAGAAATTCTTGTGCTGATTTTAAATCGTCCTGTTGTATGCAAATACCTGCCGCAGTTATTAATACGGCTTCGTCAGCCGGTTTCTTTTCAAGTGCTTTTTTATAATATTCCAAAGCTTGCGGATAATTTTTTTGCATTTGGTAAACGCTTGCAATTCCGACTAAGCTGTTATAAGTTTGAGGGGTAATTTCTTCATATTTTGCGATTGCACCCGCAAAATCACCTTTGTTTGCAAGCTCAGCAGCTGAGTCGTATATTGAACCTGCATATCTCGATTTAATCGAAGCGTACAATTGATTTACCTGTGTATCGTTAGGAAATTTTTGTTTTGCCGCTTCAATAATGGCAAGTGCTTCGGGATATTTTTCCTGACCGTTATAAATTTGTCCTAAATTCAAATAAAGCGATACATCATCGGTATTTGAATTAATTGCTAATTTATAAAATTTTATCGCTTTTTCTATATCTTTATTTTTATGTGCTGTATATGCCGCTTGTGCGTAAAATTCAGGTGAAAGCTCAATTCCTTCGGATTGGATTGTTGAAATTGCATCTTCTGCCGGCATATTTTTTGAATAAATGTCGGCAAGTCCGAATTGTGCTTCTGAATTTGTTTTGTCGTATTTTAAAACGTTTTTATATTCTTCCGTTGCATTTTCCCACATACTGAGAGCTTGGAAACATTTTGCTTTTTGCAAACGTGCCTTAACGTTTTTGGGGTCAATTAAAAGAGCTTTATTTGCTGATTCAACGGATTCTTTATATTTTTTTGCATCGTAGTACAAAACAGATGCGTTAACTTTTGAGGTTAACAGTGCCGGATTTAATTTATCCGCTTTTTCATATTCTGCAAGTGCACTGTCTGAGTATCCTCTTTTTTGATAAATTACACCTAAATTGCAGTGAGCATCAGCATCTGCGGGATTTTTTTCAACACGTTGACGACAAATTTTTTCTAATGAATTTAATATTTCTTCTTTTTCGTTTGAGTTTTGAAGTGCATAATTATAGTGTTCCGCCGCAAGCTCGTATTGTCCCGAGTCTTCGTACGCACGGGCAATTTTTAATCTTAAATCGGTATTGTCGGGAGAAATATTCATCGCCGTTTCATAGTATTTTACCGAGTCTTGCGGTTTTCCTAAAATTTTCATAATATCGCCTAAGCCGATATTTGCAACGACTGCATTTTTCGGGTCGCCTTTTGCTCTGTAAAAATCATAACCGGCAGCGGCAAATTCTCCTTGCATACGCAGGTTTTTTGCTGATTTTATAAAACCGTTTGCCGTAATATCGGACTTTAAAGCATTTTCAAGAGAATTAAGGTTTGTGACAGCCGATGTGTATGCCTCTGAATATTTGCTTCTTGACGTTTCATCGAAACAAACAAAATAAAACAAAGCGGATTTTAAGTCTGCAATTGCCTTTTGGGGCATATTTACCGAGTCGTTGTAATATTTTGCCCTTGAAATATATGAGTTGATAATTCCTATTTCCGATGAAAAATCGAGAGGATTTTCTCTTAAAGCTTTTCGGAAGGCTTTTATTGCACTTGTGTATTGTCCTCCGTTATAGAAGGATTGTCCCTGAGTAAAATAAAAACTCGGTGCCGCATCGTTGTAAGTTTCCGCAAAAACAGGAATTGATGTTATCATCATAGTGGCAAGTATTGCCGTTATTAAGTTATTTCTCTTCATATTAATTTTCCGATTATATCTATAAGACTATTTTATCGTATTTTATAAAAAAATACACACTCCTGTCGGGGAATACGCTTAATCGCTGAGTTATAGAGATTGTAACAATTTTGCCAATATCGTTAATATTAATTAAATTCAGCGGAGCAAATGTATTTCAGCATCGGGTAAAGTGCATTATACCTGTGAGAAATTTTGTTTTTTTCTCCGTCAGGAAGTTCTGCAAGTGTCATGTCGTATTCTTTAACATAAAAAATCGGGTCATAGCCAAATCCGCCGCAACCTGCCGCTTTTTC
>CAZOGS010000056.1:2179-9933 GCA_964579375.1 uncultured Muribaculaceae bacterium | reverse complement strand
TTAAGTGTTGCAAGCATAGATGCCAAAATTCCCGAGGTGGAACCGTTTATTAAATAAAATAAATCATTTATACCCATTAAGTCTGCTGATTTTTGCATCGACTCAAGTATATCTTCGGACGGTTCGGAAAGATTATCCAAATCGTTAATTTCCGAAAGGTCGTTCTGAAAAAAATTACGACCGAAAAATTTAGCAACGTCAGGAATAACAAAAGCTTTCCTGTCGTGAGAAGGTGTCGTGAACAATATTCTGTTCGAATTTGCAATTTTTTTAATTTTTTTGCCAATCGTCATATAATTATTGTAAAATAAATTAGAGCTAAAAATCAACAGAGGATAAAATTTTGGAACTTTTCAGACAACGGATTGAAGATTTAAAAGCGGAAATTACAAAACATAATAAAGCATATTATGAACAGGATAATCCGACTATTTCGGATTTTGAGTATGATGAACTGTTTAGAGAATTAAAAAAGCTTGAGGAGCTTTATCCGGAGTATGCTACGGCAGATAGTCCGACTCAAAAAGTCGGCTCAAAAGCTTCCGAGAAGTTTACTGAAATTAAGCATAAATACAGACTTTACAGTCTTGATAACTCAAATAATTTCGGCGATTTGAAACATTGGTATGAAAGAATAAAAAAAGAATATCCGAATGAAACTTTGAAAGTCGTTTCGGAATTGAAAATTGACGGACTTGCTTGTGCTTTGTCTTATGTTAACGGTGTTTTAACGACCGGTGCAACACGTGGTGACGGGGTTGTCGGTGAAGTCATAACCGAGAATATTAAACAAATAAAAAACATTCCTCAAAAATTGAAAAACCCGATAAATATTGAGGTTCGAGGCGAAGTCTATATGCCTGTTTCTTCTTTTGAAAAATTAAATGAAGCTCAAAGAGAAAATAACGGAAAGGAATTTGCAAATCCCCGAAACGCAGCCGCCGGCTCATTAAGACAGGATAATGCCGAAATTACCGGTAAACGAGATTTGCGATTTTTTGCCTATGCGGCAGTTTTTCCGGACGGAAATTCACCGAAAACACATTATGAAATATTGCAACTCTTGAAAGAAGAAGGTTTTACTGTTAATGAAAATGCAAAATTGCACAACAACATTCAATCGGTTGAAGAATATTGCAAATACTGGGAATTTGAACGACAAAAATTAGATTATGCAACAGACGGAATCGTTGTAAAAATTAACGATACGGATAAACAAATTGAACTCGGTTATACGGCAAGAGCCCCGAAATGGGCGACGGCTTTTAAATTCCCGCCGGAAGAGATTGAAACGGAACTGCTAAATGTTGAACTCAGTGTGGGCAAAACGGGTGCTTTGACTCCGGTTGCAATTTTAACTCCCGTGCAATTAGCGGGAACAACCGTAAAACGGGCAAGTTTGCATAATTTTGAAGAAATTGAAAGACTCGGAATTAATATCGGTGACAAAGTTATAATAAAAAAAGCTGCCGAAATTATCCCGAAAGTAATAAGAAAAGCTAATTCCGACGAACAACACGGATATTATCTTCCTCCGAAATTTTGTCCTTGTTGCGGATCGGAACTTGTAAAACCTGAAGGCGAAGTGGTTCTGTATTGCCCGAATAATGACGGTTGCCCCGCTCAGATTAAGGGAAAAATTGAATTTTGGTGTTCAAAAGACGGAATGGATATTGACGGTTTGGGTGAAGCAATAGTTGATGATGCTGTCGATAAGGGCGTAATTACTGATGTTGCTGATATTTATCAGTTGACGGAACAAGATTTGATGAAATTGGATTTGATTAAGGAAAAATCCGCTCAAAATCTTTTGGCTTCAATAAATGAAACTAAAAAACGCCCGCTGAAACGTTTTTTGACCTCTCTTTCGATAAAATTGGTCGGAAAAGAAACCGCAGAACTTATCGCAAATGAATTTTTGACTCTTGATAAGGTGAAAATGGCTTCAAAAGAGGCTCTTACTTCGATTGATGGCGTTGGTGAAAAAGTTGCGGAAAGCGTATATGAATTTTTCCATAAAGAAAAAAATCTGAAATTGATTGATAAATTGATATCATTTGACGTTATTCCCGAAAGTGCCGAAAAGGCAATGGTTTCAGATAAATTTAAAAATATGACTTTTGTCATAACGGGGACATTGTCAAAGCCGAGAAGTGATTTTGAAACAATTATAAAATCAATGGGCGGTAAGGTTTCCTCCTCTGTAAGTAAAAAAACGTCTTATGTTTTGTGCGGAGAAAATCCGGGGTCAAAATTTGACAAAGCTACCGCTTTAGGTGTTATAATATTGAGCGAACACGAATTTACGGAATTGGTTGAGAAAGATGCATAAACGAGGAAAAATTATTGAAATAAGAGGTTTTAAAGGTCTGTTTACGGCAATTTTCATTGTATGTTGCCTTGTGACGGGATTTACGGTATTCCCCGGGTTCATTGCGATGAAATGTTGGAATTTGCTTGTTCCTTACTTTACGGACATGCCTCAAATGCAGTTGTTGCACGGTGTTATTTTATGGGCGATTGTTTTCTTGATTTGGTTTGCTTTTAACGGTCATATGCCGAGTTTTCATTTCGGTTGCAATCCTGCAATGAACGATGAAGAAATAAAAGACTTTATTGAGGCGATAAAAAAAGAAAAAGAACAGCAATTGCAACAATCATTAGAAATGTCACAGGAAGATAAAAAAGACGAACAAGGAGATAACTAATGAAAAAAACTGCTTTATTGTTGATTTTAGCTATGATTTTTTCCCAAAATGTGATTTATTCCGAAGTTGTTGAAAAAATCACGGAAACACGTGGTTATATTTCCGCAAATGCAGAAAAGGACAAAGATGTATATCCCAATGTTGCTGAAATTACTTTTACAAAAGAAAATACGGCAAAGTCGATAGAAACGGCATCTCAAGAAAACAAAACCGCAATGACCGCAATACAAACTGCGTTGTCTTCTTTTAAAGACGATAATACGGAAATCCGAACGGGTTCTTATTCCGCAACGCCTAATTATACTTATAAAAACAATAAGAAACAGTTGACGGGATACACGGTTATCAATTCCGTTACCGTAAAAACAAAATCTACGGAAAAATTAGGTAAAATGATTGATTCGGCAATCCTTGCCGGTGCTGACAGGGTCGGTTCTCTTTCTTTTTCGTACCAAAATGACGGAACCGTGTGCAAAGATTTAATTTCTCAAGCTACAAAAGAAGCTCAAGACATTGCAAATCTTACGGCAAAAACAACAAACCAAATTATAAAAGGTGTTAAATATATCAGCACAGGTTGTTACATTCAACACGCAAATACGGCAAGTTACAGAAATTTTTCGGCAAAAAATTCATCTTTCGGTGCTTCGGCCGATACGGAAGCAGCGATGCCTGAAACAACAATAACTCCCGGAAAAATTAAAGTTAGGGCAAACGTAAATGCTGAATTTTATGTAAAATAGGACTAAAAAAGCGGTGAGTCATTCATCGCTTTTTTTATGAAAAATTTTTATTCAAAATCTACCGAAATATTTATTTTATGCGAAAATATATGTATCAATTCAGAATAATCGAAAGGATTAAAAATGAGAAGTGATAATGTAAAAGAAGGTATTAATAAAGCACCGCACAGAGCTTTGCTCTATGCAACAGGTGTCAGCAAAGAAGGTATGAAAAAGCCGTTTATCGGTATTGCGAGTGCCTTTTCGGAACTTGTCCCCGGTCATGTAAGTATGCGTGATTTGGAAAGATACATCGAAAAAGGTATTCATTCAGGCGGCGGTCAATCATTTATTTTTGGTGTTCCTGCCGTTTGTGACGGTATCGCAATGGGGCATTCGGGCATGAAATATTCACTTCCGTCAAGAGATTTGATTGCGGATTGTGTGGAAACAGTAGCGTCTGCTCATCAGCTTGACGGTTTGGTATTGTTGACAAATTGCGATAAAATTACCCCCGGTATGCTTATGGCTGCCTTAAGATTGGACATCCCCTGCATCGTTGTAACAGCAGGTCCTATGATGGACGGTCATTGCAAACACAAAAAATTGATGTTTATTAACGGTACGTTCGAAGCTATCGGAAAATACAGAATCGGTGAAATGACAGAATCCGAACTTTATGAATCGGAAGAAAACGCTTGCCCCGGAGCAGGTTCTTGCCAAGGTCTTTATACAGCAAATACAATGGCTTGCTTGACGGAAATGATGGGAATGAGCCTTCCTTTCTGTGCAACTGCGGGTGCGGTATCAGCTAAGAAACGCAGAATTGCTTTTGAAAGCGGCATGAGAATTGTTGATATGGTAAAAGAAGACTTGAAACCCTCTCAAATTATCACAAGAGACTCCCTCAGAAATGCTATCATTACCGATTTGACATTGGGCGGTTCGACAAATTCAATTCTTCACTTGCTTGCAATTGCATATACAGCAGGTGTTGACATTACTTTGCAGGATTTTGAAGAATTAAGCCACAAAGTTCCGCAAATTATTAAACTCGACCCGTCATCCGATTTGACAATGACCGATTTGGATAACGCAGGCGGTATCCCCGGTGTAATGAAAACCGTGTTTGGTAAATTACCCGATTTTTCCGATACAAAAGGTGTCAGCGGAATGAAAATTTCTGAAATTGCTGAAAAAGTTTGGGTTGATAATGACGTAATAAGAACTTTGGATAATCCTATTACTTCTAACCCCGGACTTGCAGTCCTTCGTGGCAATTTAGCCCCCGACGGTGCAGTAATTAAAGTTTCCGGTGTTGATCCGTCAGTTTCGGTATTTACGGGAAAAGCAAAAGTTTATACCTCTGAAGAAGCCGCTATGCACGCAATCGAAACAGATGAAGTCGTTGCAGGTGATGTCGTCGTAATTACTTACGAAGGTCCTAAAGGCGGTCCGGGTATGAAAGAAATGCTCGCACCGACCTCTTTAATCGTGGGTAAAGGCTTGGGTAAAGACGTTGCCTTGATTACAGACGGAAGATTTTCCGGCGGTACAAGAGGAATTTGTGTCGGTCACATTTGCCCTGAAGCTGCTGACGGAGGTATTATCGGTCTTGTTGAAAACGGTGATACAATAACTATCGACTTACCGGCAAGAAGCATAAAATTAAATGTTTCTGATGAAATTCTTGCTGCAAGACGTGAAAAATTCGTTTTGCCCGAACCAAAAGAAAGAAAAGGTGTTTTGGCAAAATATGCAAGCTCTGTTAAAAGTGCTTCAAAAGGAGCTGTTTCATCGTAGTTTTAACATGCCCGAAAAGCTCACGGCATGGAAGTCATGACATCATGCTTCGGCATGAATTCAATAAAAACGAGGGGATAACGGATATCGTTTTCCCCTCGTCCGCTTATAGCAAGGGTTTCAAGATTGTATCATTTTCTTAATATTTCATGATTTGCTCTTGAAAACCACCATGTAAAATATATAATAGATTGTGTTGAGGCAAGCAGTTCAAAAGCCTGTCATCAAACAAATCTTGGGGAAATATTACAAAATTGTAAAGGGGTAGTACAGTGCTCAGAAGTAGAGACATGGGCAGAGCAATAGCAGTAAGACGTTGGACGAACACTGCGTTAGAATGCTATAAGCGTGGTTGTGTATGCGAAGGTTGTTTTTACACAGACTTTTTTAACGGAACATCACACCGTTGCCAAATGAAAGCGTCAGTATTGGAATTGGTTCGTGTGTTGGGTAAGCCCGACGTTGAAATGCAACAAGTTTTAAACGATTAATTTTATTTTATAAACTGATGAACAAAAAGACTCTTCGTTTAGAGTCTTTTTTGTTGCCAAAATCATGTAAATGCGGGCATGGAGCATGTTTTCATGCTTTTAAAAATGTTTTACGAGAGGTGTCTATCTGCTTTTTAAACAGAGGTTTTGTATTTTGTCCGTAAAATCCATGGTAAACACATCTTTCGCTTGTTCTTTGCCGTTTAAAACGGGGATGATGTTTTTTGTAACTTCATCTACAATTTTTGCATAATTTGAATTTACCGGTGTCGGTTTTGAATTTTCGAGAATAGTCAGAAAAACCTTGGAGTTATGAGGGTTCTTATTTGTGTCTAAAAAGGTTTCACTATAAGCCACTGCCGTGTTTGCGGGTGTTATCAATCCTGTTTTTGTAAATTGTTTTGATACTTCATCAGAGGATAAAAATTGTACAAATTTAAAGGCTTCTTCTTTGTTTTTTGATGATTTTGAAATTGCCCAACCTGAAGCATCGGTCAGTGTTTTTGATGTTTCTGAAGAAGGGAACGGTATAACGTCCCAATCGAATTTTACTGTTTCTCTGAATTTTGGTACAAGCCACCGTCCGCTCAGATAGAGTGCCGTTTTTCCGCTAATGAACATTTGTGCGGATGTCATTGAGGACATTTGCCATTTTTGCGGGATTGATTTATCTTTGTTTATTAAATCAGCATAAAATTCAATGCCTTTTAGGCTTGCATCTCCACCAATTAAAGAATTTTTACCGTCGTCGGTTAAAATACCTCCGCCGAAGTATTCAAGGTAATAAAGCCAAAATAGCGGGTTTTCTTCGTAATTAAGCCCGAAAACACTATTTGTTGTAACCGATTTTGCACAGTTTTTCAAATCGTTGAGAGTGATAATATTTTGCGGATTTTTGACCAATTTTTTATTGACGTAAAGTACTAAATTTGATACGTCACGGGGGATTGCGTATAATTTCCCGTTGTCTTTAAAACAATCAATAGAGCTTTTGAAAAATTTATTTTCGTCAAATTTCCCCGATAAATCTTCGAGTAATCCCGCACGAATGTACAGAGAGGCATAGGTATTATTAAGGAAAACTACATCAGGTTCTGTTTTTGAGGCATACAGAAGATGTAATTTTCTGAAATAATTTTCGGGAACGTGAATGAATTCAATTTTCACGTTGGGGTTTTGTGTTTCGTAAGTTTTAATAACTTCTTTTAAAATACCGTATTCTGTTCTTGAACCCCAAGAGGAAAATTTCAGTGTAATTTTTTCATCTGGTTTTTGGTTGTTGCAGCCGCACAAAAAAACGGTTGTGATTAAGACAATAAAAGTTGTTATAAGTTTTTTCATTCACCGTAATCTCCGATGAGAGAAATTTCTGTCGGAGTGACTTTTACGAGTGCCTTAAATTTATTCAAAATGACTGAATATGCACAATATGTCGGAGTTTGGGTACAAAATTCCATAAACAGAGTATCGTTATTAAGTTCTTCGGGTGTAAATGTTTTAATAACGAACAACTTTTCACCGATATTGCCTACAAATGAGATTTTTTCACCCATTTTGACAAGGCTGAAACCGGTATTTTCGTCAACAGCAAAAGCATCAATTACTTCCGGTTCAATATCTTCGTTATCTTTTATTTTATGTGCAATTTTGAGTGTTTTTTTGAATGAATTAAGTAATTTTTCATATTCATCGGGAAGGGGGGGCTCTTCCTGCTGTTGAAGTTCGTCTGCAGTTTTTACGATATCGCCGAGCGGTGAAATATTTTCCAATATTTCATTTCTTTCATTCATTAAGTTAATTCTGTCCGCAAGACTCATCTGTTCGGTGTTTTCACTTTTTTCTTGTTGATTTTCTTCAAAATTTTCGGCATCAAAAAGATCTACTTTAACGTTGTCTAAAACCGTTTTTGTGGTTTTATTCTTTTTATCTTTCGGCTCAAGTCCGGGAAGTTCCGGAACGCCCGGCATGAGAACCAAGTCGTTTTTAGGGATGACAATTTGTACAAGCTCATCAATAATTTTATCTGTTTC
>CAZOGS010000056.1:0-2079 GCA_964579375.1 uncultured Muribaculaceae bacterium | reverse complement strand
AGGTTGTTCCGAGTTGGAAAGATCATCAAAAACAGAAGAATTTCTTTCCGTTATCGGAATGTTTTTTTCTTGCAAAGGCTGAAAAGTCTTGTCTTTTTCGGGATTTTCTTCTTCTTCAAATTCATCATTATTCCTTTTATAACAAATCATAAGTATTATCAACAATACGATTAAACCAATTGAAGCGTAAAGAAGCCAATCGGAAATTTGAGAAAAAGTAATGTTTTGTTCCGACTGTTCGTTTTTTAAGTTATTTTCATCAAAATCAATCGGCAAATCACTTTTTCCGTACGACAAAACTTGAAGAGTTGTTTCTTTCGGAGCTTTAAATTTAATTTTTGTTTGAAAATTCTTCTTATTTGTAAAGTTTTTATTTTCGGAAATTGTTACGTCTAAGTCAGAATTGACGTCGCTAAATGTAATGTTTTCATCTTCCATAATTGATTTTATTTGAGGAAGCATAATTGCGTATGTGTTATTACCTAAATCTTTAGCTTCATATTGTTCATTTGTATCGTTTTTGAATTGCAAACCGACAGTGTAAAAACCGTCTTTTACCTTAGAAATAGTCATTCCGATGAGGTAATTATCCGCACCTTCCATCTTATCGGCAAATGCTGCCGGACAAACAAAATTGAATAATATTATAAACCCGAATAAGAACTTCCAAAATCCCATATAAAAATTTTACTTACTTTTTTAAAAAAGGGCAATAGATTAGCTCATAAATATTAAGAAAATATGTTAGTAAAATAAAAAGTATTACACAAAAAACATGTTTATATTATGATGTTGTTACGATATTAAATGAGTACGATAGGCGATAGCTTAGTCTGAAAAGATGGGAAAGTTTAAAATCGGAGTGTAACAGACAAAAAAAGGAGAACCACGATGCCGGTAGCATCAATGATCGAATTATTAGACGCAGGTGTTCACTTCGGACACCAAACACAAAGATGGAACCCGAAAATGAAGCCGTATATTTACGGAGCAAGAAACGGAATTTACATCTTGGACCTCAGAAAGACAACAGAACAATTAGATGCAGCATATGCTATGGTTAGAGATTATGCCGCAAAAGGGAAGAATGTTGTATTTGTAGGTACAAAAAAACAAGCAGCAGACGTAGTTGCAGAAGAAGCAACAAGAGTAGGTGCTTATTACGTTAACCGCAGATGGCTCGGCGGTATGATGACAAACTATGAAACAATCAGAACAAGAATTAAAAAACTTATTGAAACTGAAGAATTCATGGCATCAGAAAACGTTCAAAAATTGCCGAAAAAAGAAGTTGCTCAAAAGAGCAAAGATCTCGACAAATTGAGCAAATCATTAGGCGGTATCAAAGAAATGAGAGGCATGCCTGATGTATTGGTTGTTATCGACCAAAAGAAAGAGCTTATTGCAATTAAAGAAGCAAACAAATTGAACATTCCCGTTATTTGTCTTGCTGATACAAATGCTGATCCTGACGGAATTGATTGTGTAATTCCGAGTAACGATGATGCTATCCGTTCAATCAAACTTATCGTTTCAAAACTTGCAGATGCAGTTGAAGAAGGAAAGAAACTTCGTGAAAACAAAGCGGCAGCAACAGAAAAAGTTGATGCTGTAACAGCAAAAGATGCAGGTGTTGAAGAAAAAGCAGAAGAACCTGCTACAGTAGAATAAGGCTCGAAAGGAACAACACAAATGGCAATTACAGCAGCACAAGTAAAAGAACTCCGTGAAAAAACCGGAGCAGGAATTATGGACGCAAAGAAAGCCTTGACCGAAACAGACGGTGATATGGAAAAGGCAATGGAATTCTTAAGACAAAAAGGTATCGCTTCTGCTGACAAAAAAATGTCAAGAATCGCTGCTGAAGGTCTTGTTGCGTCATACATTGAAAACGGTGTAGGAGCAATGATTGAAGTTAACTGTGAAACAGACTTCGTTGCAAAGAACCCCGAATTCAAAGAACTCACTGAAAATCTTGCAAAATTAGTTGCAGAAACAAATCCGGCTGATGTTGATGCATTGCTCGCTTCAACTTGCCCTTGCTGCAACATGAAAGTTGAAGATAAAATCAAAGAAAAA
>CAZOGS010000055.1:7008-9949 GCA_964579375.1 uncultured Muribaculaceae bacterium | reverse complement strand
AACGTTGAACTTATCGCTCCTGTTGCAATCGAAGAAGGTATGAGATTCGCTATCAGAGAAGGCGGACGTACAGTTGGTGCAGGTGTTGTTGACAAAATCAACGCATAGTTTATGCCAATATTTAAAAAAAGTCGGTTCGAAAGAATCGGCTTTTTTTATTGTCTAAAAACTCTATTAACAATATGTAATAAATTTGTATTAATACGGCAAATACATTATTATATTGAGTAGTGTCAGCGTTTTGGTGCTGACTTTAGGCATTTTGGAAATAGTTATGTACAAGTCAAAGAAAATTGTTATAGTTGATGATGAAAAAATGGTTACTTCTACGTTAAAAACATTGTTATCGTTAGAAGGTTTTACTGATACACATTTTTTTAATGTTCCGAAAGAGGCGGTTGAATTTTTAAAAGAGAACAAACCGGATTTGATTATATCTGATTTTGTTATGCCCGAGATGAACGGGTTAGAATTTTTAAAAGCGGCAAAGGAATTATATCCTGAAACTTGTATGATTTTAATGACAGGTTATGCGGACAAGGAAAATGCCGTCAGGGCGATAAATGAAGTCGGTTTATATAAATATATTGAAAAACCTTGGGATAATGATGATTTAATAATTAATATCAGAAACGGTATTGAGAGAAGCAATCTTGTTTTATCCTTAAAGGAAAAAATTTCCGAATTAAATGTTGCGAACGCAGAGCTTGAACGTTATTCTTTGAAGTTGGAAGATATGGTAAAAGCTCGTACTGCGGAACTTTCTGAGGCAAATGCCAAATTGAATGCAGTAATTTCAAATTGTGCTGACGGTATAATTTTGATTTCAAAAGATAAAAAGATTGATTCTTTAAACAGTACAATGGAAACGATGTTTGGCTTATCCGAGTCAATGGTTAAAAATATGACCTTAGATGAGTTATTTGCGTCGGAAGTTAATTCTTTTTCCGATATTTTTGATAATTTTGAAAATAGCGGAATGGTTAACGATGTTATTGTTAAAAATGCTGTTAACAACACTGACATCGTTACAGACATCAGCTATGCGTATATTCCTCTGGGAAATTATTATGTATGTGTTGTCAGAGATGTTTCGGCTCAAAAAGAGGCTCAACGTTTGCGTGAAGATTTTATAGCAACTTTGACTCATGATTTAAGAACTCCGTTACTTGCCGCAATTCAGACTTTGAAATTCTTTACGGAAGGCAAGTTAGGAGAATTGACGGAAAAGCAAAATTTGTTACTTACCACTATGACGCAAAGTAATAAAGATATGCTTGGTTTGGTCAATGCTCTTTTAGAGGTTTACAAATACGAGTCGGGAACAATTCCGTTAACAAAGACGGAATTTTCGCCCAATGATTTGGTAAATCAATGTTGTGATGAAATTTCATCTCTTGCAAAATCGAAGAACATTGAATTAATTAGGGAATTGGATGATGCGAAAGAAGTTGAAATTTTAGCTGACAGAAACGAAATTCGCAGAGTAATGATGAATTTGCTTGGCAATGCCGTAAATTACACTGATGAAAACGGCAAAATCTCGGTAAAATCGACATTAAACGGAGCTGACTATATGTTTTCCGTAAAAGATAACGGAATAGGTATTGCACATGATGATGTGACGAAGATGTTCAAGAGATTTTCTCAAGGTACGAAAAACAGACGTTCGGTCAGCACTGGACTTGGTTTGTATCTTTCAAAACAAATCATAGAGGCACATGGCGGTAAAATTTGGCTCGAAAGTATTCAAAATAAAGGCAGTGAATTTTTCTTTTTACTTTTAGAGTCTGCAACGGTAAAGAGTAAGGTTTAATTATGATAAAAGTTCTTGTGGTTGAAGATCATACTATGACGAGGCTTGGTTTACAAATGGTTTTGGAACAGGCTGAAAATATTGACGTCGTTGGATTGGCGGAAGATGGTAAAAAAGGCGTTGAGCTTGCAAAGTCACTTTCTCCTAACGTTATTTTGATGGATATCGGTCTTCCGGTTATGGATGGAATTGAAGCAACGAGAACGATAAAGGAAAGCGGTTCGCCTGCAAAAATTTTAATATATACCTCACGAGATTGCGGAGATGATGTATTTGCGGCACTTTCTGCCGGTGCGGACGGGTATATTATGAAAGGGGCGGATGAAAATCAGCTTCGGACGGCGATATCTTCCGTTTCGGAAGGTGTTGCGTGGCTTGATCCGGCTATTGCAAAGTTAGTTCTTTCTAATATTCAACAACAGAAGAAAGAAGATGTAAGAGCTATTACTCCAAATCCTTTAAAATACAAAGAATACGGACTTACGAAAAGAGAATACGAGGTTCTTTGTTTGATAGCGGAAGGTATGGATAATGAAGAAATCGCAGAAAATCTTGTAATTGCTTTATCTACGGTGCGTGCACACGTTCATAATATTTTGGGAAAATTATATGTTGCCGATAAGCACAAAGCCACTGCTAAAGCTTTTCGGGAAGGTCTTGTTTAATGGCAAGACTAAAAATATTTTTTGTTCTTTTTATTGTCTTCTGTGTTGCTGTTCCGGCTGAAGCTTTTTCTTTCTTTGGGCTTTTTGATAAAAAAGAAAAAACAGAAACCGTTCAAAATCAAACTTCTGAGTCACAAACTAAAAAGAAGAAGAATAACAAAATACATTCTCAATTTGACAATACAGAGCAAGGTGAACCGGAAGAAGATTTGCCGGATATTTTGCAACCCATGCCCGAAACTGAAGAGGTAAAGAAGCTTCGAAAAAAGGTTGAAAAACAACAAAATCGAAAAAACAAGCATTCAAAATCAAAGGAAAAGGAAGATTTATACGTTCATTCGAAGGGCGTGAAAAAGCAACATTTTGCCTTAGTTGTCAGGGATAATAAGGCACCGAAAACTTGGGATGAATATATTGCTCTTTCAAAGGAAGTGAAAAGAGAGGATAAAGTTATCCCGAC
>CAZOGS010000055.1:4059-6908 GCA_964579375.1 uncultured Muribaculaceae bacterium | reverse complement strand
TGGATTGGTCTGAGGACGGTCAAAAAATTGCCGTTGCGGAAAAAGTCGGAGCTCAAACAAAAGGACCTTGGGAAACTCATATTTGGACTTATGATTTCGAAAACGACAAGGCGTATGAATTGACGGCACTTCGTGAAGCAATTCGTTATCATTGGAAAAACGACCATAATCTTGATTTGATTGATTATATGTGGGATTTGTACCCAATCGGTTGGGATAAATATAACAAAGACAGGATTATTGTTTATGCGTATGCGTATGGCGAAAACCACGTGGGTGCAAAGTTTTTGGGAGCGTGGAGCATAGATTATAAAAATCAACGTTCCGAGTTAATGTCTGAAACCGCTGTCGGTTTTGAAGTGTCCGCAAACGGCTATTGCCTTCAAACGACTATCGGACGAGGTTTTTAAATATTTCAATACTTTCAATCAGTTGTTTTTTGTCAAAAATTTCAAAAACTATATACGGGTCGACCGTTTCTTTTTGTATCGTTTTTACGACATCCAAAAAATTGACTGTTCCGTATTTTATTCCGTTATGGTCGTCATTTGAGCCGTAATTATTGTGAAGATGGAAATGTTTCAATCTCTTTCCGTATTCTGTTATCCATTTTTGCGGAGGCATCGTTGAACATAAATTTGCATGACCGGTATCTAAACAGACTTGTAAATTGGGTGAATTTACTTCATCGACAATCGTTTTGATATGCTCGCAGTCAAAGTCTAAAACGTTCTCGAGGACTGCAATTATTCCGTTATCTTCAAATTGTTTTATGTATTCTTTCCAAAATTTTATTGAAATTTCACAATTTTTTTCAATTGACAAACGGTGCTTCATTCCTTTGTGTCCGGAATGGAAATTTACGTGCTTTGCTCCGACAGCAACTGCCGCTTCAAAGGATTGTTGATATCTTTTTTTTACGACTGCTTGCAGAGCTTTGTCTTTTGCTCCCGGATTTAACCCCGAAAAAAGTGCGTGCAATGAAACAATCCCGTCAAAATCTGCGACGGAATTTTTTAATTCTTGAATTATTGAAGGAAAATCGTCATCAATTTTTTCCGAGTGCGGAAATCTGCTTATTTCAAGCCCTGTTCCCAATTCTGTTGCTGTTTTTGCCGCTTCGGCAATGCTTTTTTCGACTGATGATGTTATTAACAGGTTCATAATATATTTGCATCCTCGTTCGTGTATAGGTTTTTTCTGAATTTTTCCGCAACCGTTTGTATAATATTTTCAACTTTTTCACTCGAAAAATCGTCTTGAGAAAACGACAATTCTTCTCTATTGGATTTAAATTTATAATTTTCGGTTATTTCTATGCCGATTTTTTTGTCGTTATTGTATTTGATGACAATTTCAGATTTATTGCTATCTTTTTTGATAATAAATCGGCATTCATTGCTGTTGAAAATTTGCAAAATATCAGTGTTAAAGAGTTTGGGTTCATATATTGCCTGCATCTTGAAAAAGGCGGGAGAAATCAATTTTTCCATTCTTTTTGCAAAATCTCTTTGAATATATTTGACATTTGCTTGTCCTTTTGGACTTTTTGCGGGCTTTTCTGTCAGTCTGTCAAAATCTTTTGTTTTATATGCAATGTTTTTAGGTGGAGTTTCAATGATATTAATTGAGTTTCCGCTTGTTAAAGATTGTATTAACTTTTTGTTCAAGTTCTTTTCTGCAACTTTGAAACTGTCGATGTTAGAAATACTTATTGCAGCAGCAGATACAGATGTTTCAAACGGTAATACGTTGTTAACCCTTCCGAAAAATTTTTTTGCCCCTTTTTCGTCTGTTTTATGCAGTATTAAATAAAACTTATCATCGGGAGCAAGTCCGCAAATATCGGATTTTCTAAGATTTTTTGATAAAGCTTCTTCTATCATTTTGTTTGCTGACGGTGATTTACAACGAACGTCAGCCGATAAAATCATAAAAATTGTATCTTCATACCGTGTAAGACATTTTTTGTATTCTCTTTCGAAAATCATTTGTGTATATTCTTTTTGAAAATATCCGTTTGCATCCGTAACTTCAATCAGAGCAAGCAAAGAAGATTTCTTTTGTGTTATATCGGCAAGCAATTTTTTCTTCAAACTCCACATAATACGCATATTCAAGACAGTTTCGTCGGCATCTTCTTCAATAAAATCGTCAATTCCGTAATCAAAGGCTTTGCATAAAAAATCACTTTCTTTGTTGTCGGTTACCATAATTATTGAGGATGTTTTAACGTTTGAAAAATTTTTAATATCTTTAATAAAGTTAATTTGTTCCGCTTCTTCCGAATGGAGCAAAATCAAATCAGGGCGGTGGTTATTGAGTCTGTTTTTTGCTTTTTTATAATCCATAATTTCTATGGTGTCACTCGCCCTAAGAAGCAAAATCTTTGAAGCAAGATTTTCCGCAAAATTTTTATTGTCTGATATTATTATAACGTTATTTTCTTTCAACTTTGCTCCTTGTTACATAATTTTCATAAGATATAGAGTTACAAGCGTAAAGTAAATAGCTATGCCAAAAACATCAATAATTGTCGCAATAACGGGACCGGATGCAATAGCGGGGTCAATTTTGAATTTTTTGAGCAAGAACGGTGTAATTGCACCGAGTAAGGTTGCAACTGACATGTTTATTGCCATTGAAACCCCGACTACGATGCCGAAGTCGATATTGTGTTTCCATTGCCACGTATAAAGAGTGACCAAAACACCGAACATTGTTCCGATAATAATACCGACCCGAAGCTCTCTACAAATTTGATGGATAGCGGAACTCATATTGAGTTGACCTGTTGACAACCCACGGATGATGATTGTAATGGACTGAGTACCGATGTTTCCGCCCAA
>CAZOGS010000055.1:0-3959 GCA_964579375.1 uncultured Muribaculaceae bacterium | reverse complement strand
AATGTTCTTAAACTTAATACCCCCAAAAGGTGCTTTTGTCCGTCGGTGACATAGATGTAATAGAGTTCAAATTCATCCTGTTCGGCTTTTGACTTAATAAAAAGTAAAACGTCCTCAACTCGCATATCCTTGTTGACGGTCAAGACGTGCGGTGTCATGATACCGCCGGCAGTGTCCTCTTTGTACGCAAGAAGTTCTCTGATTTCCGTTGAAAAGTTTTCCGGTAATTTTTCAAGATAAGCTTCCGTTTCGTCGTCTTCCATTTCGGCAAAAACGTCGGCAACTTCATCGTGAGGCATTTTTACGATAAGTCTTGCGGCATTTTCTTCTCCGATGTCGGAAAGAAGTTCGACTTGAACTTGCGGAGGTAAAAACTCTAATATTTCTGCAGCCTTATCTTCTTCAATGGCTTTAAAAGCTCGGACTCTTTCATCGGGCTTTAATTCCTGTAAAATTTCAGCCAAATCGGCACAGTGATAACTGTCAAGAATCTCTTTGAGAGCCTTGTCATCATCTTCGTTATCAAAGGTTTCCCTTATTCTGTCCGTTATGTTTTCAAGATTAAGCATAATCTATACCATTCCAAAAAGATTATAGCCCGAATTTTTAAATTTGTATAGGTTAAAATTATCGGTTAGAACAATGATTTACGATAGCATCCAAAGCCATTATGTATCCGAATTTTCCAAAACCTGTTATCTGTCCGATACAAACAGGTGCCGTGAATGAATGGTGTCTGAATTCTTCCCTTGTATGAATATTTGAAAGATGTATTTCTACAGCGGGCAACTCTACCGCTAAAAGGGCATCTCTGAGTGCAACACTCGTATGCGTATATGCGGCAGGATTTATGATAATTCCGTCATAAACATTTTTTGCGTTTTGAATGGCGGTAACAATTTCACCTTCAATATTTGATTGATAAAAATCAACTTCAACATTCTTTTCTTTTGCATGTGCCGAAATTTCTTTTTCAATATCGGAAAGTGTTGTTGTTCCGTATTTTTCGGGTTCTCTTGTCCCCAACATATTTAAATTAGGACCGTTTATAACTAAAAATTTCATACATTGCTCCGTTTTGTATATTTGTTTGCTATTAATCTTTTCGTTTCTTCCCTGACTTGTTTGTCGATTGCAAAAATTTCATCAATGTCCGGATGTGAAACGGATTTGTGGTGTTGCACCATATCTGAAATAATATCCGAAATTTCGCCCAATGAAATTTTACCGTCTAAAAAGGCATAGACTGCTTCTTCGTCTGCCGCATTTAGGCAAACAGTATAAGAACCGCCCTTTTTGCCGCACTCAATAGCAAGTTTTAAAAGCGGGAATTTGTTAAAATCAGGTTCTTCAAAAGTTAATGTTCCTATTTTTGCGAAGTCAAAAGAATTTGTCTTTATTCCTTCAATTCTTTCGGGATAGCAAATTGCGTATTGAATAGGAATGTGCATGCTCGGTAAACCTAATTGAGCAATAACACTTCCGTCTTTGTATTCAACAGCACTGTGTACAACGCTTTGAGGGTGAATTACCGTTTTTATGTTGTCATAGTCAACATTGAATAAATGATGTGCTTCAATTACCTCGAGCCCTTTATTCATAAGCGTTGCGGAATCAATTGTGATTTTCTTGCCCATATTCCATCTCGGGTGAGCAAGTGCTTGTTCTTGAGTTGCTTTTTTCATTTCTGCAACATGTTTGTGCAAGAACGGCCCGCCGGAAGCCGTGATTATTAATCGCTTTAATCCGTCTTTGTTATTCAAACACTGGTGAATTGCACTGTGTTCACTGTCTACGGGCAAAATATTGACCCCGTTCATTGCAGCTTCTCTCATAACAATGTCGCCTGCCATTACGAGAGTTTCCTTGTTCGCAAGAGCAATGTCTATATGATTTTTTATGGCTGTCAATGTCGGTTTAAGCCCGATTTTCCCCGAAACTGCAACAAGGATGATGTCGTTCGATTTGTCTGAACCAAGCTCAGTTAAACCTTCATCTCCGTATACAACTTCCAAATTTTTATATTTTGTCGTTAATATACAAGCACATTCTTGTGACCCTACACAGACCCTCTTTGGATGAAATTTCTCGATTTGTTCCGATAAAAGAGGGATGTTATGTCCCGCCGAAAGTGCTACGACCTCAAATTTGCCCTCAAGTTTTTCCAAAACCTGTAAGGCTTGTGTTCCTATAGAACCTGTTGACCCTAAAATTGTTATCTTCTTAACCATAGTTTTTATTATAGTACTAAAATGAAAAACACTCAAATAATCCTAAAAATTTTTATTTTATAAAAACAATTGTAAATAATTGTTTCAATATTGTAAAAAATACACTTAATATTAGCAAAAATATTTTTTTTTATTTTTTAATGAGATGTGAGAAAACATGAATTAGTGTGAAAAATAAAGGTAAGAAATTAATGCAAGTACAAAGTGTTTCAGCGGTAACAAACCCGATTTCGGTACAAAGAAAACTACAAGAACAACCGCAACAATCGGCTCAACAAAATGGACAACAAAACAGAGAAGTCAGTGACAAATTTGTAAGAACGCAAGACGGAAGATGGGTTTCCAAATCTATTGATGAAAACGGAAATGTCGTTACAAATATTACGAGAGTAAATTGGGGTCCGACGGGTGTTTTAGAGTCCGTTGACACACTTTCAATTAACAATAAAATTCCGACAATCGGAAAGAGAACGGTTGTTGATTATGAGCACAACGGAGTTTCTCACGGTGTCGTAACAAATCCTTTGTCACCGAGAGATAGCGTGAATGAAACTTTGGTAACGGAAAGAAAAGACCTTATTACGGGAAAAACCGTTGCAAAACAAACATACACAATGTCAGAAGTCCTCGGTATTTATAATGTGACCGAAACAGACGCTTTGGGAAGAACGAAGGTTATTTCTTCCGCTCACAAAACTGCTGACGGCGGAATTTATATCAGCAAGAACATGACAAGTTTAGACGGTACGACAACTACTTATCGTTATATGAAATCAGGCGACGGCAATCATATAAGAATGTATAACCAAATTGCCGATAAGTACGGTAATGCTCTTTCAACTGTAGACAGAACGTATGACAGAAAAGACGAAAATCACGCTCGTTCTTCAATTAACGGCAGATATTATACGATTGAGCAAAAGGGCAAAGATACGGTTATAACAGATGAATTTAAAGGTGAAACAACCGTTTTGAACGAAAAAATGTTCAAAGTCCCCACCTATAAAAAACCGTTAGTTTGGGCATTGGGAGCCGTTCAAGGTTTTAAACCCGAAAAAACGAGAGAACCGGTTATTTCTGAATTATTGCACACTCTTCCGGGGGATACGCTTATTGATATGAGCAAAGATGTCAGATACATTATTCCTTTGAAAGATGACTTAGATTCAGCATTTTTGGGCTATTATGGTCATTTGAACTGCAAAACTGATGAATTTGTTGTTTCTCACGAGCTCGGACACGCTAAAGATGCGTACTTGAAGGATGAGTATAAAGAAATGAACGCAAAGATTGCAGAGGCTAAAGAAAATGGTGAAAAAGCTCCGGAATACTTGCAAAATCCTATTGCTGATAATCCGGAATTTCAAAAGGCTTACTTTAATGAAAAAGCAATGTTTTTGAAGGCTTTCCCCGATTTTCAGGAAGAATATATTGATTATTTCATTTTTGAAACGGACGGACAATCTGACAGAGGCAGAAAAGAAACAGTTGCGGAAACAAATGCAATAAATAGCCAAAAGCCGATGCCTGTAGAAATCTTGGCAATGAGAACGCAGGTTCTTCAACAATATTTTCCGAGAACACTTGCGGTTGCTACGAAACTTACAACCCCGATAGCAATCCCCGAAAAACATATCTTGTTAGCGTAAAAAATTGCAAAAAAATAAAAAATAAATCGTCAGATTTTTTAAGGTCTGACGATTTTTCGTATGAATATTTTTCAAAAAA
>CAZOGS010000054.1:7442-10633 GCA_964579375.1 uncultured Muribaculaceae bacterium | reverse complement strand
ATACAGGGTTGTTTTTTGTTCTTCTTGCAAGAATTTGAATTACACGTTCAATTTCTTTTTCTCTGCCTACAACAGGGTCAAGTCTTTGTTCTGCTGCTGCAAGGGTCAAATCTGTGCCAAACTCGTCAAGCATAGGTGTTTTTGTTTTTCCGCCGGGAGTTGCGGCTGATGAAGAACGACTTCTTCCGCCTGCTCCTGCTTCCGCTTCCGTAGGATTACCGCCTTTGATTTCTCCGAGCATTTTTACAACATTCGTTCTGACCTTGTTCAAGTCAACGCCCAAATTTTCCAATACTCTTGCGGCAACACCGTCACCTTCTCTAATTAAGCCTAAAAGTAAGTGCTCCGTTCCGATATAATTGTGTCCTAATTGTCGAGCTTCATCCCATGAAAGTTCCAAAACTCGCTTCGCACGAGGTGTAAATGGAATTTCAACGGCAACAAACCCCGCTCCTCTGCCAATAATTTCTTCGACGGCAGCACGTGCGTCTTTTAATGTGACGCCCATTGATTTCAAAGTCTTTGCCGCTACACCCGTTCCTTCTCCGATTAGTCCGAGTAACACCTGCTCCGTTCCGACAAAATTATGTCCCAAACGACGTGCCTCTTCTTGTGCAAGCATAATAACTTTGATTGCTTTTTCTGTAAATCGTTCAAACATTATATTTCCACCGATAGTATTCTATTATAGTAAATATTTTACAACAAAACACGGATAATACAAATAAAATTAATAATTATTTTATATTTGAGAGGAGTTTTTTTGCGGGGTAATACGTCGGTGAAACTTCTAATGCGTGTTCAAGTGATTTTATCGCAGTATTTTTTTCATGACGTGCCAAACTTACTTCTGCGTTCAAAAAATGAAGCTCCGCATCTTCCCACACAATTTCTTTTCCCGCCGCTAAAAATTTTTCGGCATAATCGTAATAACCGTGATTATAAAGGACTCTGCCCGTATACTTGTAAACTTCGGGGTTTGTGTCCGCAAAATATTGAATACTGCTTATTAAATTTTCGGCGTAAGTATTCATTTTTAAGCTCAACAGAGTATCTAAATCCGTTTCATAAAAATTTCTTATCTGAAAAAATGACGGTTCTTTCGTCCTTCTTTTTTCGACATATCCTGATAAAGCTTTTGCCCAAATAATCAACGGCGATGTGTCTTTCAAAGAAAACCACACTTTATCCGCCTCAGCTTTATCATTTTGGTAAAATTTACAATAACCGTATTCCGTGAACATGTGCAGTTTTTTAAACAAAACTTCCGCACGTTCGTATTTTTTATCGAAAAATAAAACCTTAGCAAGCGTTTTCAAGGATTCGTCATCATACTGAAATTTACACACTTCTTCCGCTAACGAGTAGTTTTTCTTATCAAAAATTATTTTGAATAATTCAAATCTGTTCATAATTAATAGTCTGAACTCATTCTACCTTTTGTTGTTATCGTTGTCAAATCCGAAATCGAAACTGTTCATCATTTGGCTCATCATCATAGTTTTGATAAGCTCAGGATCAACTTTGTTTTGAGTCGATGTTCCGTCGGGATTTTGTTGCTGTTGCATAAGCAAATAAGGAAGCATCATATCAAAAGAATTGCCTTTGTTATAATTGTTTCCTCCGAACATCATAGCCATTTGTGCGGCTTCTCCGTTCATTGCATAATATTCAGCCATTTGTTTGTACGGATTAAGGTTATTGTTGTTTGTGTTAGCATCCTTGCTGTTTTTTACTGTATTTTCAGCCGTACTTTTTTCATTTGATGCAATCGTTCCGACAGAGTTTGCAACTTCTGTTTTAGGAGCGGCAAAAGTATATCCCGCCTTGCTCAATACTCTTACGGCATCGGCAATTTCTTTGTCTGAAGGACTTGATTTTGCTATTTTTGTCAAATTTTTAATTTCCGACGAAGCATCACTTTTTTGTTTTGAGTCCATTGAACGAGTTTTTTTGTTGAGTTCTGCATTTACTCTTTCTTGCTCTTGAAGAAGTTTTGTTTCTTGGATAACTTTGTTTGCTTCGGGGTGAACGTTATCTTGATATACACCGTTGATTAATTTATCAATTTCGGAATCAAGAGAAACAACTTCGGGTGCTTGATCGGTCGGTTCAGCTTCTTTCTTCGCAAAGAAAGCACCGGGGTCAACAAGCATTTCAGCGATTTCATCTTTTGAATATTTTTTGTATTTGCAGGGAGAAATGTTACTTTTCATGCAGTTTGTTGCTTGAATTGCGTAAGAAGACAACATCGGCACACTGTTAATTGATGCAACTTTTTCGAAAGATTCAACCGCTTTATCCTTCATGCCCACTTTCATATAGGCAATTCCGCTGTAATAAAACGCAATCGAATTGGACGGGTCAGTTTCAATATACTCATCCAAATCTTGAATACATCCTACATAATCTTGGCTTTTGTACTTATTGATAGCAACCCTTATCGCATACGGACAAACCTCCGATGCCGTAACTTGGACAAACAATCCTGCCAAAATAACCGTTGCTAATAAAATATTTTTTAAGTGTTTCATTTTTCTTCCCGTATGTCTTTTTAATGATTTTTTTTACTTTTTCAACATATCCACCGTAATTATACAACATTCGGCAAAAAAAAATCCTACTTCAATCATATTAAATTTTCTTTAAAATCCAAAATCCCTAAAAACACTATAAATAAACCATTTCCATGTTGACAAACAATAATTTTAACTTTACATTGGTTAACATAAATAGCAAAATTTTAAGTTTTGTTGTTTTGAACGAAGTACTTAAAAGAGTGCATATTGCATATTCAGGAGTTCGGATGGATATAAAAATTAATAACGGTGTTGTAGTTTCTCAAAACACGAAAAAAAGCGAAAATCAAAAAGCGAAAGCCAATGACAATCAAGGTATTCAACAGTTTTCACAAAAAACAAGTGCCGCATCATTGTCATACGGTTTAGCACAAGTTTCATTCGGTGGTGTTCAAAAAGTTGCGGACAAACCGGCAGAAGCTCAAAACGGTGCAAAAACCATAAACCTGTTTTATTTCAGCGACACTCACGGAGAGCTTACGGGACTTCCGAAGCTTGCATCGGCAAAAGAGGCATGCAGTGAATTTTGCGGAGGCAATTTGACATTTTTAGGAGCGGGCGATTTGATTGCCGGCAGTCAACAACCCGTTATTAATGCAACGGTTGATGTTG
>CAZOGS010000054.1:0-7342 GCA_964579375.1 uncultured Muribaculaceae bacterium | reverse complement strand
GGCGATTTGATTGCCGGCAGTCAACAACCCGTTATTAATGCAACGGTTGATGTTGTAAATGCTTTAGGAATGGAAGCAACGGCAATGGGAAACCACGAAAGAAGCCGTTCCGATGCAAAATTAAATGCACTTAATGATGATTTGGCTCCGGAAATGCTTGCAATAAACGCATCAAAGTCAGAACAAGCGGATTGTCAGCTTGCAACATCAAAAGTTCTTAAGCAAGGTAATCAAGAATTTATCGTTGTTGGGGCAACACCTTTGACTCCAATTCAAAAAGCGGAAGATCTTGCAACAGCAATTGATGAAGAAGTATCAAAAATCAAATCCGACAGAAAAGAAAAAGGTTTAAGTGAAAATCTTCCGGTTGTATTTTTGAGTCACATCGGACTCGCTGACGATAAAATCGTTGCGGAAAAGAGTGAAACGGTCAATGTTATTTTAGGCGGACACACACATCTTTTGGAAAACACAAAAATAACCTCTGAAAACGGAAAAGAAGTTTTAGTTTTGCAGGGCGGACAAAACAATGCTCACGCACAAGTTGTTAAAATGAACATTGCAGAAGACGGAACGGTGACTTCCGATGCAAAAATTCTTGATTTAAAACAAGATTTAGACGGTATTTGCAAAGAAGTCGGAGCTTTTTACGGTGCTGACAATGTTTCTGAAAATGTTTTAACTGCCGCAAAAGAAGGAGAAAATATTGCAACAAAAGCGGTCGCTGATAATGTCGGACCAAGAAAAGATATTGCCTATGTTCCTGAAGGATATGGCTATACACAAGATCCGACTGTTTCGGATGCAGGCAGAAAGTATTCAAACCCGGTTTCTAACATTATGGCTGATGCAATGCTTGCAAACACGGCTCATTTAGGCACACAAGTTTCATTCTTTAATGCTCCTTCGGTAAAAGATACGACTATTGAAGAACAAAAAAATCTTACAAATTATGACATTATGAGCAGAATGATGCCGTTCGGCGGAGAAATTGTTGTTGCGGATTTGCCTGTTGAAAAAATGTATGAAATGATTGAAAAATCTGCACAAGGTATTTCTTCCAAAGAAGGTTCCCAGCTTTGCCAAGTCGGAGGAATGGTTTATTCTGTTGACGCTCAAAAAGCAAATGCAAGATACAATGCAAGCATAGATATTATGCAGGCTGAAGATGACTTGAAAAAAGCAAAAGCAAACGGCGGTGACATTGAAAAAGCGGAAGCTGACCTTGCACAAGCGAAAGCTAATTATGATGCACTTCCGGAATGTGTTGAAAAAATTATGATTTTGAACGCTGACGGTTCGGAATTAAAAATCAACCCGAAAGCAATAGCAAGAGGAGATTATGAAGGAATAACCGTTAAATGTGCTACAAGTGATTTCTTCGCAGGTCAAAACGGAATTGACAAGCCTGAATACAACTTCCAAAAACCGGGAATTGAACTTACAAAAATTCTTGAAAAGGGTATGGAAACCGTTAAAGCAGAAAATGACGGCGTAGTAAGTGTTGATCATAACGACATTAGAATTTCCGTTAAGGATAAAGAAGGGTTGGTTAACGGTTATTCTACGGTTACCGGAATTAATTCAAAATATTGGTACTAATTTCATCAGAAATTTTATTAAAAAGACGGACTTTTGAAAGTTCGTCTTTTTTGTTTTTATTTATATCCGACTTAATTTTTTTAAAACAAAATCAACTGTTTGCCAAAAAGCTTTAATTGATGCTTTGAATAATTTTATTTTTTTGATTGAAACCGAGCCGGTTGTTCTTTTTTGCCACGTTACAGGCAGTTCAAAGAAAGCCAATTTGTTTTTGTTTACAAAGCTTGAAATTATTACGTTAGGGGAAAATGTATCGTGCGGAATTTTTTTAAATAATTCTTTGAATTTTTCGGTTTTCATCAGTCTGTATGGGCAATTCACATCCGAAACACCTTTCCCGCAAAGGATTTGAACAAGATTTCTTGCAACAGAGCTGACGATTTTTCTTGATAAAGCTCTTTTTTCATAAATTCTTTTGCCCGTTAAAAAATCGTAATTTGCCCGATTTTCCCATAGCTGTGTAAATTCCGCCGTGTCGATTTCGTTATCGGAGTCGGCTTGAAAAATCCATTCAAAACTTTCGCAACATTCTCGATAACCCTGCAAAATCGTTGCTCCGTGTCCTGTATTGTTTTTATTTATCACGATTAATTTTTCGTTTTTTTGTGCAATTTTGTTTAAAATTTCGGAAGATTTATCCAAAGAGCCGTCATTGTAGGCAAAAATTTCATAATCGATGTTTAAACTTTCAAAAGTTACAGACCATTTTTGAATTACATTTTCGATTATTTCTTCTTCGTTGTAGACGGGCAAAATGAGAGCTAATTGTTTCATAATTCACCCTGCAGTTTTTCAAATGTAAGAAGAGCATTTTCGACAGTCGTGTCCATGTTCATATAGCGGTAAAGACCGAGCCTTCCGCCCAAAATAATATTTTTGTTTTCTGAACATTCTGCACGGTATTTTTCGTAAAGTGCTAAATTTTTTTCTGTCGGAATCGGATAAAAAATTTCGTCATCTAATATTGTTATTTTGGAAAATTCATTGCAAATTAGTGTTTTCGGACTTTCGAGAATATTTTTCCTTTCGGGGTGCAAGTGTTTAAATTCGTGTGTTCTTGTTTGCGGAACGTCGATGTCGGAATAATTTACGACTGATGTACCTTGCCAATCTTTGCAATTTAATCGTTCAAATTTAAAATCGAGCCCAATCCATTCAAGACGTCCGTATTTGTGTTCAAAAAGCTTGTCAATACTGCCTGTATAAATAATCTTGCAATCTTTTTTTATCTTATTTTTAATTTCAAAAAAATCGGTATTCAACAAAACAGAAATATTCGGATTTTTGAGCATATTTTCGAACATTTTGGTATAACCGTCAATCGGAATTCCCTCAAAGTCGTCATCAAAATAATTTGTTTGAAAATTTTTTCTTACGGGTAGTCTTTCGATAATAGAAGCGGGTAAATCTTTTGCGGAATAATTCCAATGTTTTTCCGTGTATCCTTTTATAAACGCCTCATACAAAGGTTTTCCAACTTGCGAAACGGTTTTTTCTTCAAGATTTTTTGGCTGATGCGGCAGTTTTTCGGCTTCTTTTTCAAGAAAATCTTCAACTTCATAAGGTTGTAAATTCAGGCCGTAAAAATCATTTATTGTAAGCAAATTAATCGGTATTATGAAGTGTTTGCCGTTATGAACCGCAATAACCTTGTGTTTGTATGAATTAAATTTGCAAAAATTATTTAAATAGTCCCATACCTTTTTTGAATTTGTATGAAAAATATGAGAGCCGTATTTGTGAAACTCGATTCCCGTTTCTTTATCGTATTCGGAGTAACAATTTCCGCCGATATGGTTGCGTTTATCGATAATAAGGACTTTTTTGTTTAAAACAGAAGCTGTTCTCTCCGCAAAAACAGAGCCCCAAAGTCCGCATCCGACAACAACATAATCTGTATTTTGAACATCAACCATCTGCTTTTTAAAGTCCCGCAAATCTAATTAATACAATAAAGATAGCATTTTTCGGAACAAATTTCAATTAATTGTAAAAATATAAGGAATATGATAAACTCTTGAACATGGTAGAAAAAGTAAAAATTGATATAATCAGAAAAGTCCTTTCTTCGTTTTCGATAATCATAATTGTTTCGTTCGTATGGGCTTTTTCAAAAACAGATTTTGTTCGTGCCGAAGTCTTAAATGAATGTTTGGATGTCGGTTTGGAATATTTGGTATACCCTGTTCACGGAAGATTTCTTTGCGGACTGTTAACAAAAATGGCAGGCTTTGCAAACGCTTGGTTTGATATCCACCCCATGACATATATGACAACAATAGGTGCTGTCATCAAAGGTTTCTTTTATGCCGGAATATGCTATTTTATGGCAGAGTCCGTTAATATTTTTGCAAAAAGAAAACTGTTTGTGACTCCGTTTATAACATTAATTTGTTTCTTCTCTTCCTTTTTCCTTGATATTATTGAATATGGTTGCTATACGCAATTTTACGGATATTCGGTTTGCTTGATATTCTTTTTCATTGGCTGTGCAACTGTTTTCAAGAATTTTTCTTTGCAAACAAAACCGTCCGGAAAAATTTTTCCTCTTTTGCTAAATTCTTTTGTCGCCGTTTTCATCGGTCAGTCAAGTCATCTTGAAAATGTTTCTTTTGCAGCTTTGCTGTTTTTTGTATTTGCTTGGTTTTTCGTGAAATTCGGCAAAGAAGAAAAATGGAAAATTTCCTCAATTTTTTCAAAATTGTTAACCGCCGGAAAAGAAATTTATATCCCCGTATTTTTGTTTTTCACTTCAATGATTTACACGTATTCCAATTCATTCATGGGAATGGCGTTGCATAACTATCAAGAAGTCGCTGAAAATCTTGAAACATCAAGGTTTTCAATTGATTTCTTTTCTCGTTTTATTAAAGATTATTTGTCGTTGTTGCAGGATTGTTTACCTTATTTTATCGTAATTGTTGCCTTTTTGGTATGGGCTTTCTTTTGTACAAAAGATAAAAAATTGTTTTTTAGATTTTTGTATATAGAATTATCTTTGATTTTTGCGTTATTGTTCTTTTTCTTTAATTTGTGGACATTAAAAGAAACTTTCTATTTGGGCGGATTTTGGTTGCAACATTTGGGAATGAGATGCTTACTGTTTTCAATCCTTTTTTACCTCTGTTGGTGCTCATTTGGCTTTTTCTTTAATAATTTGGACGAAAAATATGATAAGGCAAAAAATCTTATATTCAGCAGTATAGTTGCCTTATCTTTGTATTTGTTGGTTTTGTCACCAGTTTGCAGATTAAAAATTGCTTTTTTCATGTTTGAAAAGCCTAAAACAGAACATAAATTCATTAAATCTTTCTATGTTCTTGAAAAAATTATTTTAACTTATTCTGTTCAGCATAAAGACTCATATTTGCCCCAAAGCTATTTGGTATATTTTCCAGATGAATACATAAATACTGAGGATTATCTGATTTTCTTTGAAGAACATTATGATCCGGAGAAAAAGTTAGAAGTACTAAAAAACAATAGCAGCAGGGCTTTTCGTGTGCTTTCCGAAATCTATTTTTATGATAACTACAAAATATATGCCGGCAGAAATGTATCATATTTCGTTCCTGATGACGAAGCTTTTGAAAAATTTAAACAAATCGGAGGAAGCTTTACGCAGGAAGAATTGGAAAAAATAGATTTTCAAAACCTAAAAAAATACGCTGTTTATTTAAGAGAAAAATACTTACAAAAAAAATAAATAAATAAGAAACGTAAAATTTTCGAAAAATAGAGTTAAGAAATATGAAAAAGAAATATTATTTTTCGAACATTGTGATATTGTAATATTATTAAAATGAAAATCAGGAGTTATGATGAATAAGCGTATTCTTTTTAATTTGGCTTTAATAGCTATCGCAGGCTCTTTCGGCGGTCTTTTAGCCGGTTATGAAATGGGTATTATTTCAGGTGTTCAACTTTTTGTCGTTAAAGAATGGAATCTTTCGGCGGAGTTGACGGGAATTCTCGTTTCTATAGTTATGGTCGGATGCTTCGCCGGTGCTTTAATCAACGGTGCTTTGACAGATAAAATCGGACGAAAAAAAATCATCGGTTTAATCGGACTGTTCTATTTAATCGGTTGTGTTTGCTGTTCGCAATCTTCGGATATAAATGTCCTCATTGCATCAAGAGTCATTAACGGTGTCGCTTGCGGTCTTGCAAACGCTATCGTTCCTTTGTATCTTTCGGAAATTTCTCCGAAAAAACAAAGAGGTCTTTTTGCAACCTTGTACCAATTATCATTTACAATAGGTATTTTGGTTTCGTATTTGGTCGGTTATTTGTTCACTTCAACGGAAAATTGGCGTGCAATGTTTATGACAGGTGCAGTTCCTGCCGTGATTTTGCTCGTGTTGTATTTCTTCCTCTCGGAATCGCCGAGATGGCTGCTTCTTAAAGGAAGAGAAGAGGAAGCAAGAAAAGTCTTTGAAAAAATTGATACTCCCGATGAAATTGAATCGTCAATTGCTGATATTAAAGCGGGCATGAAGGAAGAAAAAGGAGCAAAAGTTTCTCTCAAAAAATGGATGATGATGCCTTTGATTATTGCAGTAGGTATTATGATTGCTCAAATTTGTACAGGTATTAACGTTATCATTTGTTATGCTCCGAAAATATTCCAAAGTGCAGGTTTTGACGACCCGTCAATGGCTATGAAAATAACTATCGTTATCGGCATCGTAAACTTCTTAATGACTTTCGTTGCAATGTATTTGACGGATAAAGTCGGAAGAAAACCGTTATTGTTATCGGGAACGGTTATTATGGGCTTGAGTATGTTCTTGTTTGCCTTTTCAAGCTTTTTCGCTCCGCAATTGGGTGATTGTTCAAAATGGCTTGCAGTAGTTGCAATCATAGGATTTATATGTTCTTTCGCATATTCAATGGGTCCCGTTGCGTGGGTTTTGGTTTCCGAAGTATTCCCTCTTGAGGCAAAAGGATTTTTGATGACGTTCCCCGTTGCAACAAACTTCATTTGCAATATCGTTGTAAACGCTCTATTCCCCGTTATGACAGAAAAAATGGGTACAGGCATAACTTTTTCATGCTTCGGGTTGATATGCGTACTTTCAATAATCTTCATTTGGTTCTTGGTTCCTGAAACAAAAGGAATTTCTCTCGAAAAAATTGAAGAAAATTGGAGAAACGGAGTCGCTCCGAATAAATTCTAACTGAAAGAATGAAGAATTAATTCACTTATTTTTAAGTTTTTTATTATAAAATTTGCCATGCACTTATGAGATATATTCTCTGCAATGCATGGCAAATATTTTTCATTTTGATGTTTTATTTTTTCATCTGATTTTGTACAAAAAAATATCGGAAAATTTGTTCTTTTAGGAGGCAATTTCTTAAAATTTTTACATTGTCGGCAGATTTCAACCGCACTATTTATATCGATGTAAATCGATTTTTTATCATTAATATCCATTTTAAAATTGTAGCATAAGAAAGGCTTAGAAACAATCACCGCTTGTGAGTTTGTGAAACAAATTTTTGCAAAAAAAAACCTAAGTTTTTCAACTCAGGCTTAATAATTGATATAGGGGGGGATAAATCTTGTTTAATTTTTATCTCTCTAAAAAAGACAAAACTTCATATTATTACATATTTTTAGGTTGATATTTACAATTCATAAGAGCTTGTTTATTAGTTGCAACCATTCTCATAGAGTTCCAAAAATCATCAGGCGACAAAGTTTTTCTTTCTTCCGCTTCATTAGTTGATTTTG
>CAZOGS010000053.1:0-10666 GCA_964579375.1 uncultured Muribaculaceae bacterium | reverse complement strand
GTAATTCTTCTTTCGCTGTACATTTTGTGGATTTTGTAGTTAATACTTAATTTTACCGCAAAATCAAATATTCCGTATAAAATCGGGGATTTTTGTTTTAACTTTTGAAAAATACCTAATCTTAAAGCTTCCCAAATTCTCGGAACAGACATCATCGTGTCGACTTTGTAACGGGTTAAGTCGTTTTTGAGTCCCGTTAATGTCGTAAAGTGCAAATGGCAACCTGCCGTGTAGTAATATACTTGTCCGATATGTTCATAAGCGTGCCAAACGGGGAGGATTTGCAGAGTATTTTCTCCCGGTTTTGCCATAAACCCGATTTCAACGGACGGCAATTGAGCAAGAAGGTTTTTGTGCGTGATAGCAACACCTTTCGGGTTTCCTGTTGTTCCCGAAGTGTAAAGCATAATACAAAATTCTTCGATATTTTGTTCGGGTTGAACAAATTCGTGATTTTTGCCGATTTCAAGTACGTCGTCAAAGTAGTAAACGGGACATTTTACACCCGAAATATCGTCTTTGTCGGATTTGAACATCAAAATGACAAAACTTAATTCATATTTGTCGAGATAAGGTTTTAAAGCATTGAGCAACTTTCCGTCACGAAGGATAAGACCTTTTGCATCACTGTGGTTGATAATGTAATCAAGCTCGGTAGCGGGAGCGTTTGAACCTCTTAACGTACAAATTGCACCGGTTCTCATCGTTCCTTGTTCGCAAGTAAACCAACGACCGTTGTTTTCGGTGAAAATACCGATAAAATCACCCTTTTTTACTCCAAAGAACTGTAAAGCTGCCGCAAATTGATTTATTTGTTCTTCAAGTTGATTGTAATTTAAACTGATATGACAATATGTGTCAGTAACTGCAGGCATTTCGCCGTATTTAGAAATACAGTTTTTAACATAATCATTCAAAGAAGTTTTATCTTCCAAAAATTTTACGATTTGTCTTCTTCCTGATAAAAATTTTCTTTTTAAAAATATTTGTCTGCGACGTTCTTGTCTTTCGTTGCTCATAATATACCTTTCATACTTATGAGAGATATTATACAAGAATTCAAAAACTATATCAAGTAATTTTCAAAACTAAATGATTAAAAAGTGAATTTAGCCTCTTTGCAAATCATTCAGACGTTTTTAAAAATATAAAAATTAATGCTTTTTTCTAAAAATTTTTAAATTGAAAGGAAAATATAAAAGATTTCTGTTTTTTCTCATTTTTTTTGATGCTGTTTCGAGTAGTGAAATAAGTTGAAAATCGGAAAAATCGAAATGTCTTTTTAATTCGGAAATATATTTTCCGAGATGTTTTTCGGCTAATTTCATTCTGTCCGGTTTATTTAGAGTTTTTAAATCGTACAACATATTTCTCCCTCATTCAAAAAATATCATTATTCTCAAAACAAAACATTACCGAAAAGCAGTAAATAAATCGAAACGGTCAGCTAATAACCATAAGAATTTGCACAATTCATATTTTGAAAAGTTAAAAATATCAGCGATGTTTATAATCCTTTTTTCGGTTTATCGGAAAAATATTATCTGTGTGATTTTTGAGTCAGAAAATAAAATTTGTTGTTAGTAATATTTTTTGGTATAATTTCAACGAAAACACAAAAAGAGGCTAAAAATGAATAAATATTTATTGGAAATAGGAACGGAAGAATTACCATACAAGTTTATCCCTGAAGCGACAAAGCAACTTGTTGCAGGGTTTGAAAAGTTTGCGAAAGAAAACGAAATTGCTTTTTCCAATATAAAAACATACGCAACGCCGAGAAGATTGACGGTGCTTGTTGAAGGTTTACCGGATAAAAAAGAAGATATTGTAAAAACGGTTAAAGGGCCTGCAGCAAATATTGCGTACAAGGACGGAGTTTTGACTCCTGCTGCACAAGGTTTTGCGAAGAAAAACGGTGTTGATGCATCTGCACTGTATGTTCAAGACAATTATGTTTGGGCAAAAACGGAAGAAAAAGGTAAGTCAACAAAAGAGCTTTTAGAAGAAAATGTTTCTAAGATTATTTCATCGTTAAACGGTTCTCACTTTATGCGTTGGGCTGATTTTGACGTAAAATTTCAACGTCCGATAAGATGGATTGTTTCATTATTTAATGACGAAGAAGCAAAAATTTCATTTTTAGATGTTACATCGGGAAAAATCTCTCGTGGTCACAGATTTGCCGATATGTCGGTTGAAGTTGACATTGATAATTATGAAAATGAATTATACAAGGCAAAAGTCATTGCTGATGCCGAAAAGAGAAAAGCTGAGATTGTTAAGTCGGCAACTGAAGCCGCAAAATCAATCGGTGCGGAAATTGTTTTTGATGAAGATTTGCTTGATGAAGTAACATATCTTACGGAATGGCCTGTTCCGGTTATTTGTGATTTTGACGAAAAATATCTCAAAGTCCCCGATAAAGTAACCGTAACGGTTATGGCGGTTCATCAAAGATATTTCCCGCTTTATAAAGACGGAAAGCTTTTAAATAAATTTATAACAATGGCAAATTTTGTCGGAAACGACGGATTTGACAACATCAAGGCAGGTAACGAAAGAGTAGTTGTAGCAAGGCTTGAAGACGGTGTGTTCTTCTTTGATGAAGATACGAAGAAACCTCTTGAAGCATATCTTGAAAATTTAAAAGATATGACTTTTCAAAAAGGAATGGGTTCGATTTATGACAAAACGATGAGAGTTGTTGAACTTTCCGAAAAACTTGCGAAAGAAACGAATACTCCCGTGGATACGGTTGTCAGAACGGCAAAACTTTGCAAAGCGGACTTGGCAACGCAATTGGTTTTTGAATTTACTGAGCTTCAAGGCTTTATCGGTTGCGATTATGCTAAACATTGCGGTGAAAAGCCTGAAGTTGCCGAAGGTATCAAAGAACACTATTTTCCCTTGAATGCAACAAGTGAGCTTGCTAAAGGTATTGAAGGTAAATTAGTCGGAATTGCGGATAAAGTTGACACGGTTGTTGTTATTTTTGCAAGCGGAGCTAAGATTAGCGGTTCACAAGACCCGTTGGGTGTTCGCCGTGCCGCTTTAGGTGTTTTAAAAACGATACTCAACAGCGATTTGAATATCAACCTGACTGATTTAATCAAAAAAGCAATTGAGCTCCTTCCTGTTAAGGTTGAAGACGAAAAGGCTCTCTTTGACAAGATTTACGACTTCTTTGTTCAAAGATTGATGATTTTGCTCTCGGATACATATAAAAATGATATTATGGATGCGTGCGTCGCAAATACAGATGTTCTTGCAGATTTGAAGGGATTTATCTCAAAGGTAAACGCTCTTTTAAACATTATAGAAAAAGACTATTTTGCATCATTGAGCGAATCTGCAGGCAGAATTATCAGAATTATAAAAGGAAAAGAAAATTCGGAAATACCCTCTTGCGATTTGTTTAAAGAAGATTGCGAAAAGGCACTTTTTGACTGCATAAACGCTATTGATGAAAAACAAAATTCAGAAAAGGTTGCTGATGAGCTTGCAAATTGCACCGAAAAAATCAGCAATTTCTTTGATAAAGTTCTTGTAATGGACAAAGATGAAGCTGTTAAAAACAATCGTTTGAAGCTTTTGACTTTGGCAAAGTCAAAGTTTGATGCAATTTGTGATTTTTCAAAATTTTCAATATAATTTTTGATTGATAATAAAATCTGAGAAAAACAAAACGAAAACCCTAAAATCAGACCTTTAAAAAGTCGGTTTTAGGGTTCGTTTTTGCTAATGTTTTGTTAAATTTTTGCCGAAACGGATTTGTAAATACCGATACTGTCAATTAAACAATCCGCTTTGCCTGATGCAACCAATTTATCGACACTCAAGAGATTTTCTTGAACTTGGATTAAATCTTTTCGTGAAATAATTCCCTGTGCAAACTTATCTTTAGAATATGAAAAATCTTTCAATTCAAGGGTTTGATGCTCTTCGTTGCGGGAAAGTTTGATTTTATCCTGTTTCAATGCAACGAGAGAATCGTTTATTTCTTGCATTGCTGTTTGGTTGATTTTCAGATAATCTTCAAGCATTCTGTCGTAAGTCGAGCGTTTTAATCTCAAATTTGCCAATCTTTTTCCGCCCGTGAAAATCGGTAAAACCGCTCCTCCGGCAAGTGCCGCAAGAGATGCTTTCGTATTAAACATACTTCCGATGTCTGTCGAGTTGAAGCCTACAAAACCCGATAGATTTATCGTCGGCAAAAATTCTTTTTTCGCAACTTTTATATCAATTCCAGCTTTTTCAAGCATTTTTTCCGCTCTTATATAATCGGGTCGATTGATAATAATTTCCGAAGAAATTTCGTTTGGAACATTGTTCGGAAAGGTTATTGCGGAAAGGTCTTTTCTCGGCATATTTTCGACATCCGTCGGATTTTCTCCCGTTAAAACAGCAAGTTGATGTAATAATTTTGTGCGATTTTTCTTCATTTCGGGAAGCTCTCTTTGTCCGTATACATAGGATTTGTTCGCTTTTACGGTATCTGACATTGATGCGGTTCCCGCTTCGTTGCAAAGTTTCGTCAAGTCGTAAATGTCTTTTCTTAAATCAACAATTTGTTCTTGAATTTTAATCATTTCATCAAGTTTAACAATGTTCAAATAAGTCGTTCCGACTGCGGATGCAACCGCAATATATGCCGCTCTTTCATCTTGTAAAGATGCCTCATAGTCTTTTTTTACGGATTTCGTTTTGTCATGGTTCTTAAGAAAAATATCAGCTTCGTAGTTGACTGTCACGGGCGTTACATAAGTCCAATCCCAACTCGTCTGCATCGGATTTTTAACAAGTGCCGGCGAAAAAGCACCGCCTATCATCGGCAATTCATTTGCAAATTGAATTTTGGTATATTGATAATATTCATCAACCGCAATGGATGCCATTTTTAAATCGTGGTTATGCTGAATTGCTTTAATGATATAATCTTGCAGATAATCGTCATTAAAGGACTTCCACCACTCGATGTTTACGTATTCGTATTTGTAATCGGCATCGGCTTGACGACCTTTTTGATTTTTGTATTCGAATGTTTTCTCTGTATTTTTGCTTTCTTTTTTGCCGCCGTTTTCTCCGATTGCAAGACAAGGCATCGCATTCGCAAACAAAAATATTCCTAAAAGAATTACCGTTAAAGATTTTTTTGCGTTCATATATTTTCCTTAATCGTACTTGACAACTTTTTTAGTCATATGTTAACATATTAATGTTGCAAAAGCAACATGTTTTTTAAACAACAGGAAATGAGAAATAAAATATGAAAAAGGATAATATAAACAGCGAAGAAATAGTGATGCCGGAATTGGAGCATTATACGGAAAGTCTTTTTTATGAATTTGAATTTACCGCAAAGTACATAAAAAGAATGGGTTATAATTACTGTAATGAATTAGATATGGGGGTAAGTCCGGAAGAAGTTCTTGCTCTTGATATTATCCTTTTAAATCCCGGAATTTGTCAAAGAGATTTAGCGAAGAAGCTTTTAAAGGACAGAGCAGGCACGGGAAGAGTATTGTTGCAATTGGAAGCAAAGGGGTTTGTTGAAAGGTTTGTTGATACGAAGGGAAACAGGCTTGTTCGCAAAATGAAATTAACGGCAGACGGTGAAGAGATGCTTAAAATGGCAAATGCGAAAATCATTCCGAGAGTGCAAAAAATTAAAGAAAAGTTTTCCGAAGAAAACGAAAGACAGCTAAAGGAGTTGTTGGATAAGTTAAGACGAATTCTTGCGGAAAATGTACATACACAGATATAGAGGTTGAAATTATGGCAAACGAAAATACTGATAATATTAAAGAAACAGAAGAAAAAGAAACGAAGAAAAGAATCGGGAAAAGACGTGTAATTTCAGCTTGTGTATTGGTCGTTTTGGGTGTTATTTGCGGATTATACTCGCATCATGCATCCAAATATCAATCGACGGATGATGCGTATGTTGAAGCACACATGGTACAAGTTGCCCCGAAAGTTACGGGACAGATTGTTGAATTAAATGTTGAAGATAATCAATGGGTTAACGAAGGTGATGTTGTTGCCGTTATAGATAAAGATGATTATAAAATCAAGTTTGCCCAAACGGATGCCGATTATCAGAAGGAGCTTGCAAATCAAAAAGTTGCGACGGCGAATTTAAGTGCCGTTCAGTCTGAAAAAGCTGTTGCAAAGGCTGATTTGGAAAGATATAAAAAGTTATATGAATCAGGTGCTGTTTCAAAGCAGACTTTAGACAATGCACAAACCCGTTATGATTCAATTTCAGCAAGAAAAACGAGTGCGGAAGAGTCAATTTTTTCAAAAGATCAAAATAAAGTTGCCGATGCGAACTTAAAAGCATTAAAAGCTAAGCGTGATAAGGCGGAATTAGATTTGAAAAATACGGAGGTAATTGCACCTCAATCAGGCACTGTTACAAACAAGAAAGCCGAAAAAGGAGCATATGTCGGAGTCGGCTCACCGTTATTTGTAATTGTTCCCAATGATGTTTGGGTCGTTGCAAATTTCAAAGAAAGTCAAGTCGGAAATATGAAGCCCGGACAGCCTGTTGAAATTAAAGTTGATGCATATCCTGATAAAGTTTTTAAGGGTAAAATTGACAGTATTCAAAGAGCTTCCGGAGCAAAATCGAGCCTTTTCCCTCCTGAAAACGCAGTCGGTTCTTTTGTAAAGATAGTACAAAGAATTCCTGTTAAGATTGTTTTTGACGAAAAAATAGACGATTCTGAATATACAATCGTAGCCGGAATGTCAGTAATTCCGAAAGTTAAAGTTAAATAGCGATGAGTAATTCGGCAGAAACAGCTAAAGAAGAGGTTTGGATACCTAAACATAATCCGTGGTTAATAGCACTTCCGACGATTTTTGCGGCGTTTATGTTTGTGTTGGATGAAACTATTGCAAACGTTGCATTGCCGCATATGGCGGGAACATTTTCCGTCAGTCGGGAAGAATCTACATGGATTTTAACGAGTTATCTTGTTGCAAGCGGTATTGCGATTACGGCTGTTGACTGGTTTAGCAAGCTTGTCGGAAGAAAAAATTTCTTTATTTTCAGTGTAATTTTATTTACTTTATCGTCCGTTCTTTGCGGAATTTCAAATTCAATAGGGATGATAATTTTTGCGAGAATTTTGCAAGGTTTTGGCGGCGGCGGTCTTTTGCCCGTTTCGCAGGCTGTGTTGCTTGAGTCATTTAAACCAAAAGAGCGTGGACAAGCGATGGCGGTTTTTGGCTTGGTTGTAGTTGTTGCACCGATTATCGGACCTGTTTTGGGCGGATGGATTACCGATAATTATGCTTGGCCGTGGATTTTCTTTATTAATGTTCCTTTTGGTATTTTGACGGTAACGCTTGCTAAAATGTTGCTTGAAGATCCGCCTTATGCAAGAAAACAAAGTAACATTAAAATGGATTTCAAGGGATTTTTCCTTTTGACAGTTTGGCTTGCAACGCTACAGGTTATTTTGGATAAGGGAAACAATGCCGATTGGTTCAATGCACCGTGGATTTGCCGATTGACAGTCATTTGTGTGCTTGCGGGATTTTTATTTTTTGTTTCACAAAGAAGAAAAAATTCTTTGGTTGATTTGAGTATTTTCAAAGATATAAATTTTTCGGCAGGAACGGTAATTCAAGTGATTATACAAGGGGTATTGCTTGCATCGGTTGCTATTTTGCCCCAATTTTTGCAATCTGTTATGGGGTATACAGCCTTTTTAAGCGGGCTTACCATTATGCCGAGAGGACTCGGTGCTTTGCTTTCTATGGTGCTTTTCGGAATTCTTTCAACGAGAATTGATAACAGAATTTTGGCGGTAGTCGGGCTTGCACTGATTGGAACTGCGGGATTGGAATTTGGATTTTTAAATTTGCAAATTTCAAGTATGAATATTGCGATGCCTAATTTCATATTCGGACTCGGAATGGGTTTTGCGATGATGCCGTTAGTTTCTCTGTCGGTTGCAACGCTTTCGAACGCTCAAATGACTAATGCAAGCGGTTTGCAATCTCTTTTGAAGAATATAGGCGGAGCAATCGGAACATCGCTCGTTTCAACAATGATTTCAAGATTTTCGCAAATGCATCAATATATGATGGTTGAACATCTGACTCCTCTTAATCCCGTGTTTGAGGCAAAATTTGAAGCCACAAAGGCTGCTTTGAGTGCTTATATGCACTCTTCGGTTGCGGATTATGCCGCTCAATATTCTTTGTACGGAGAACTTTTGCAACAATCAACTTTATGGGGATTTATGGAATCTTTCAGAATGTGCGGGATTGCTTCTTTGATTGTTATTCCTCTCGTTTTGTTTATCAAAAATTTCCCGAAAGAAGAAAATAATTAATTTATTTTAAAAATTTTCCTGCGATAATTAAGTTATGGATATTTTTTTTGGCATCAAAAAATTTATAAATAAGTATTTTTTGAGAAAAAAATACATTCGTAGCGGAGAGTGTAAACGTTGTGGTGCTTGCTGTTCCCGTATTTATGTTCGGCACGGAAGACATACGATTAACTCCGAAAAAGAATTTTCCGTTCTTCGGCATCTTCATCCGTTTTATTCTTATTTAAAAGTTGAGGGAAAGGATGATTTGGGGCTGATTTTTAGTTGTTCCAATTTTGATGAGGAAAGGCATATTTGCAAAATCCACAAACGTCGTCCGGGGATTTGTCGCAGATATCCCGATGAAATAATTTTTTCAATGGGTGCCTGCCTTTCGGAAGGGTGCGGATATTCGTTCAAACCTATTGATAAATTTGCTGATGTTCTAAAATCAATGGAAAAACGTCCCGCAAAAAATTGTATAATTTTTTTGGATGATGTCGATATTGATATTTCTGACGTCCAAGAAAATGACGAAAATGTTGAGCATGATGAAAATGTCACAAATGAGGAGAATTAGCGGATTTTTTCCATACATTGAAGCAACTTCGAATGACCTTTTACATCATGTACACGCAAAAGGTTTACACCTTTTGAAATTAAATGTTGGGCATAAATTTTTGTAATTTCATCTCTGCTTTCTTCGCCAAAAGTCTTTGAAATAAACGATTTTCGGCTTATTCCGTATAAAATCGGAGTATTTAATGTCGAAAATTCATTCGCCCTCTTTATTAATTCAAATTGGTCATTTATTGATTTGCTAAAGCCTATTCCCACATCAAATATCGGCAAATTTTCAGTCAGATTGCAATCTTGCAGAAATTTTTGTTGAGAGGCAAAAAATTTATAAATTTCTTCTGTTATATCTCCGCAAAAATCCGTCGTTACGGGCTTAGGCGGTATTTCGTCAGAATGCGTAACCACAATTGATGTTTTATGTTCTTTTAATACATCGAAAACAGGCTCGAAAAGTTTAACACTTCCGACATTATTTAATATATCAATGCCTAAATCCAAAGCTTTTACAACGGTTTCGGGGTGAATTGTATCAACGCTTATGATGATTTTGGGATAGGATTTTTTTAACTCGGATATTACGGGCAAAATCCGTCTGCACTCTTCTTCGCTTGTAATCGGGGTTGCGTCGGGACGGGTGCTTTCTCCGCCGATGTCAATTATTGTTGCTCCGTCTTCAATCATTTTCAGAGCGTTTTCGACTGCTGTCGATTGGTTGAAAAATTTCCCTCCGTCAGAAAAAGAATCGGGTGTGACGTTCAAAATACCCATTAGGTACGTTTTTTTGTAATCAAAAATCTTTTCTCCGATTTTGTAAGTTTGGGGCGGATTAATTTTTTCTTCTAAAATTCTTGCAAGCTTTTTTAGCCGAAAAGGTTGGAGTGAAAGCTTTTCGCATAATTTTTTCAGTTGAAATATTGAACCGCAAATTATCGCATCGGAAAACTCACACTTACAAGTTACGGCATCTCTGTTTACGGCCGCATCAAAACCTAAGGAAAGGCAAGTTTGTTTCAAGATATTTGCCTCAGCAGGTTTCAAATCAAAAATCTTAAAAGACAAAAAATCGTACTTGTCTTTTGCAAAATCGATGTATTCCTTAGAAAATCGCACATTTTCAAGTTCTTTTGAAATATTTTTGCTTAATGTTTTTATTAAAATTTGTTCGTCCATACTTTACATTATATCTTAAGCATGTACTATTAGTAATATAAATATTTATACAGGAGATAATACCATGGCAGTTGTAATAGAAGCACAAAAAAGAGATGAAAAGAAAAATCCTCGTCAAGTAAGAGCTGAAGGTAAATTGACAGCTACAGTATATGGCAAAGGTCAAGATTCAGTTTCTGTTGAATTGGGTGCAAAAGAATTTTTGACAGCATACGGAAAAGATAAAGATGCAACTTTCTCTTTGAAATTGGATAAAAAAACAATGGACGTAAAAGTTAAAGATGTTCAAGAAAACTTCAGAACAGGCGAAAAATTGAACGTTCAATTCGTTTTAGTGTAGTTTAAGTATACTTAAAAAGAACGGGCTCTTGATATATAAAAGAGTCCGTTTTTTTTTGTGTTTTTTATGCAATAAAAAAGAGGTTTCCGTTTGAACTTGAAAACCTCTTTTTTAATATTAAAAGTTGTTTAGGGACGTTTGTCTGTCCCTTCATAATTCCTCTTAAGCAAATGAGCAGAAGCCACCTTCTGAAGATGAATCTGAAGCAAGACTGCCCGCACTTTCACCGAGGAATGCTAAGCTT
>CAZOGS010000052.1:0-10721 GCA_964579375.1 uncultured Muribaculaceae bacterium | reverse complement strand
CCTTTCTTCATAAACCAATGTTCCATTGATGTATATAAATAAGCAGAATAAAGCTCACGATTAATTTGTTCATTAAACGTGTCAGTCATTGTTTGAGTCATCATTTTTAACACTCCTTGTTATTGTCCGATCGTGCTTCTTTGACTCGTTCGATAATTTCTGAAACTTCTTTTTCTTCTAATGTTTCTCTTTCAAGAAGTTCTGCCGTAACTGCTTTTATTAAATCAATGTTGTCGCCAAGGGCTTTTTTGCCATATACATAACAATCTTCAATTATTGCTCTGACTTCATCATCAATTTCTCTTGCGGTTTCTTCCGAATAATTTTTGGTTTGACCGAAATCACGCCCCATAAATACGTTTTCACCCGATTTTCCGTAGGCTACCGTACCCATTTTCGCCGACATTCCGTAAACGGTTACCATTTTTCTTGCGATATCCGTTGCTTGTTTAATATCGGCTGTTGCTCCGCTCGTGATTTGCCCGTCAAATATTAATTCTTCGGCAATTCTTCCGCCTAAAGCAGTGATAATTCTATCTTTCAAGTCACTATATTTATATAATGACTTATCGTGTTCGGGAAGTGACCAAGTGACCCCTAATGCGTTACCACGTGGGATAATAGACACCTTGTGCAACGGATCTGAATTGTCCGTAAAATAGTGAAGAAGTGCGTGTCCGACTTCATGATATGCCGTAATTTCTTTTTCTTCATCCGTAATAATTCTTGATTTCTTTTCTGCACCTGCAACAATCTTATCAATAGCATCATCAATATTTTGCATAATAATTACTTCTTGATTGTTTCTTGCTGCCAAAAGTGCTGCTTCGTTCAAGAGGTTTTTCAAATCTGCACCCGTAAAGCCCGGTGTTCTTTTTGCCAAAACTTTTAAATCAACATCAGGTGCAAGAGGTTTATTCTTTGCATGAACTTCTAAAATTTGTTCACGACCCATAATATCTGGAGCTTGAACGTAAATTTGTCTGTCAAATCTTCCCGGTCTTAAAAGTGCAGTATCAAGAATATCGGGTCTGTTTGTAGCCGCAAGAACAATAATGTTAACGTTTTCGTCAAATCCGTCCATTTCAACCAAAAGTTGGTTAAGAGTTTGTTCACGTTCGTCGTTACCACCGCCCATGCCGGCACCTCTTTGTCTGCCAACAGCATCAATTTCATCAATGAAAATAATACAAGGTTGGTGTTTTTTAGCCTGTTCAAAAAGGTCACGGACTCTCGATGCACCGACACCTACAAACATTTCAACAAAGTCTGAACCGGAAATTGAGAAGAACGGCACACCTGCTTCACCTGCAACAGCTTTTGCCATAAGAGTTTTACCCGTTCCGGGATATCCAACAAGCAAAACACCTTTCGGGATTTTCGCACCTAACTTCATATATTTTTCGCCATTTTTAAGAAAATCAACGATTTCTTGAAGCTCTTGTCTTTCTTCGTCTATACCCGCAACGTCATCAAACGTAACTTTTACCTTATTATCCATTAAAAGTTTTGCTTTGCTTTTGCCAAAGCCCATTGCTTGAGAACCGCCTGATTGCAATATTTTTCCCATAATAATCAAAATTATTATGACAATAAATATCGGAGCGATTGCTTTTAAAATACCTGTTAAAGAACTTGATTCATCAAAATTCTTCATCGTTATTTCGACATTGTTTTGCTCAAGTACAGGAATTACTGTCGTTCCGTTGTACGGTATTATGACTTTATATTGTAATTTTGACGGTGTCTGTTGAATTTTTGACAACGGAAGGTTTATTGAGGATTGAATTTCGTCTTTTACGGGGTGTGCAATGAGTATATCACGTTCAATTTCAACCGATTTGATTTCGGATTTTTTAACCATTGCAATAAATTGCGAATATGATAAATCCTTTGTCGTTGAAGGATTTCCGTTAAATAACATTGAAATAAGCGACAAAATTAATAATGCCGCAACTATTAAAACACCTAATGACTGATTTTTATTCATTTTATCCTCTTTTATAAACTGTGTTGTGATTATATCATCAAAGAAAGTATTAATTCAACGGTAAAAAGAATATTTACTTTTCCGTTGTTAAAATATATCCTGTTTCATCAGCTATATTTTGTTCTTTTAATCCGGAATTTAACATATCTGTCATTTTTTGCAGTTTTTCGATATCATCAAAAACTCTGTTTTTTAATAAAATATTTTCTGCGTTATTTCTTAACAGATTTGTTAAATATGCTTGAATTTCCGTCAAAATTGAAGATAACGGAATATCCTTTGATTTTGCCGTTTTTATCAAATATTCCGAAATTAAAAGGGCTTTTTTCCTGTCAATATTCGGATAATTAGAAAATTGTTCCTTCAAATAGTTAAAGTTTACGGATTTTTTAGAATTTCCCGCAACGTAAAAAGCTTGGGATCTTGAAACAATAGTCGAAATAATATTTTCAAGGTTTTCTGTTAAAAAGACAAAGGTTACTCCTGCGGGCGGCTCTTCAACCGATTTAAGCAATGCATTTGCTACAATTTCCGTAAAACATTTTTTTGTCAATCCCATAGGCACCCAACCCTTTGAATTTTCGGGAAATTTTATACCAATTGACTCAAAATCTTTCATCTGTTCCTGTTCAGTTTCCGAAAAATCCCTTGTTTCCGCATCGCAAAATATGAAAAATCGATGGTAATCCGATGATGTAGTTAATTTATCCTTAATTGCTTCGATTTGTTTAACTGATATGACCGATTTTGAGTCATCTCCGTCAGGTTTTGCATCAATTTTTGAAACAGTAACAATTTCGGGATGTGCATTTGCATTTATCCATCTGCAATTTTGACAGTCACAAGTTTGCTTTTTGTCGCCAAGGCAATTTGCACCACGGGCAAGTAACATTGCAAAATTATATTGTGCAATAATGTCAGGACCGTGTAATATAATTGAGTTTGGAACCGTTACATTTTCATTCTCTGTCATTGTTTCAAAAAATTTTGAAAGAGAAAAATAGTTTTCACCTAAATTTTCAAACATTTTTACCTCTCAAAATGACACTTTCTAAAAGATATTCGGGGTTTTGTGTCCCGCCTGTTTTAATTTTAATTTCTGCATCACACAAATAGTGTTTTAAGTCCAAAAGCTCCTTTAGAGATTTATTTCTTATTTTTTCAAGTAAAAGTTTTGTCGGATATTCCGGTATAAAAAGCTCTGAAGACAACGTTTTTACACTCTTTTCTTTTTCAAAAGTTTTTAAATAAATCAATTTGTGTAAATTTGTATGTAAAAGAGCAATAACCTGCAATGGGTGATTTTTTTCAATTACAGCCGAAAACTGTTTCATTACTGCGTTTTTATCTTCTCCTACAATTAAATCCGCAAGCTCGAACACGTTTTCAGTCAGTGAACAATATTCATCTATATCAGCACTCGTGATTTTTTTATTCGGGTAAATTGATGTTTGAAGCTTAGTCAACTCTGAATCAATTAGCCTCAAATTAACGCCCAATCGGGAAATCAGATGTCCTATCGCTTTTGTATCAATCAATAAGTCACGTTCTTTGACCATTGCCAAAATAACCGTTTGTAAGTCCCTGTCAAAGTCACGATATTGCGGAAAATCCCTCATATTGGTGTTTTTTGCGAACATTTTAAAAAGTTTTGTTCTTGTATCAATTTTTTTATCCTCGTCACGAGGAACATTACATACAAAAATGATATTATTTGAGTCTGCAACATTATTCAGTGCATATTCAAAATCCTTCAATTGCTTATCGTTAAGTTCAAGTTTCTTGTTTCCGCTCTTAAAGAAATATTTTTCCATATGAACAACCGACAAGATATTGCCGAACATTAACGGAGCAGTTGCACAAATTTCCAACAATTCTTCGATATCAGGAGAAAAATAAACACGATAATTCATTGACTTAAAAGCTTCGTCAACTAATTCGGTTTGCATTTTATGAATTTCCTTTGAAAGAAGATATTCTTCCTTTCCGTGGAAAAAATAAACTGACATTTTTCCTCCTCATAAAAGTTTATCATAAATGTCGGGCATGATAAAAAATAGCTACTCTTCTTCGGAAGAAATATTTGAAAGTTGAACAAATTCCGCAAATTGGGCATATTTATGTGTCAAGTTTGCAAATGTATCTATATCAACTATTTTTCCCGCTGACATATAAATAATCTTGTCGCATAATTTCAAGGTACTCATTCTGTGCGAAACAACTATCATTGTCAATTTACCTTTTTTGTCGGCAAGAATATCCATTATTTCGCTTTCTGTTTTTAAATCAAGCGATGAGGTTGCTTCATCAAAAATCAAAAGTTCGGGTTTTCTGTAAAATGCCCTTGCTATACCTATTCTTTGTTTTTGACCTTGTGAAAGTCCTGTTCCGTCACGGTGAATAAAAGTGTTTATTCCGTTTGGAGCACTCATTATTTGATCATATAAGTTCGCTTCTTTTAAAGCTTCGTCTATCTTGTTTCTGTCAATTTCCGAATTTGGAATTCCCCATGCAATGTTTGTTACAATGTTTCCCGCTACCGTATCGGTATTTTGCGAAACATAGCCAAGGATGTTTTGATAGCTTTTTGTATTTTGCGGAATAAGTTTTGTGTCATCTATAAAAATTTCGCCTTTTCCGATTAACAATCCCGTTAAACAGTCAACAAGCGTTGTTTTTCCGGCTCCGGAAATTCCTATTATCCCTACGTATTCCCCTTTATTTACCGTGAAATTAATATCCTTTAAAACATATGTCGAGTCATCGTAAGAATATGATAAATCTTTCACCGTTACTGCCTTTTCAAAGGACATACGTTCGCTTGTCGGTGTTGAAATGTAATTTTCATATTCTTTAAAAGAATCATATAAGCTGAATATCATATCGGGGTATTCTCTGTACATGTCCATGTAATTTATACAAACTTGACTTTTGTACATTAACGGCAAAATTCTGAACAAAGAAATAGCAACAACGCCTAAGGCAATTAATATGTTCTCCCTGCTTAAACCGTATTCGTTAAATATTCCGACAAACAATATAATAATTGTTATGACAAAAATAATTTCAATTATGTATTGCGGTATAATCGGTAAAAGATTGATTTTTTCGTTGAGCGGGATAAGTTTTTTAGACAATCGTTTATATATCCCGTAAAAAAATCCTTCAGAGCTTGTTATTTTTATCTCTTTTAGACACCGTAAACTGTCTAATAGCATATTATACGGACCTTGTTCCAATTTGTATTTTTCGTCCGCAAAAAATTTCGATTTATGAAAAATAATTTTATTTTGCGTTGATGCGGATACAATGAAAAAGATTGCCGCAACAATGGTATATTTAGGAAGCAAATATATCATCCAAGTAAAAATCAAACCTACAACAATAGTGTTTGAAGTGAATACAATTACTCTAAATACGAAATTGTCAAACACGGTATCAACTATTCCCGAAATATTGAAAAATCGGTCACTATCTCCATGCTTACTGTTCATTTGGTATGGTGCGTACAAATACATTTGCATAAACATTTGTTTTATGTCTAATGCCCATTCCTTTAACAGTTTGTTTTGCCAATACATTATGAATATGCTGTAAATATTCTTTAATATAATCATTGCAATTAAGGCTATTGCTGCAAACTTAAAGACTGCAACTTCATCCGGTAAATGAAAAACTTGCTTTGCCGCTTTCAAAAAGAAATTTTGTGTCATTAAGCTCGGATCAATCAACATTATCAAAAATGGCAAAATAATCGCAACACTCGCAAATTCAAATAAACTCGTTAAAAACGTATAAATCGCCATCAGCCATATCTGCAGACTATGACCTTTTCCGAAATATTTTAAAAATTTTATAAATGTAAAGTAAAACAAAACTTTTTCCTCGGTTAAATTATAGCACGATTTATCTCAATATTGCAGAAACATAAGGATTTGTATCATTTTTCAACATTTCCTTAAATTTATTATAACCATTGACTTTCGAAAGTAGCTTTGATACTTTTTCCCTGATTGTATAATCTTCATGATTGTACGTTTTCTCTATTATTTCGGCAAACTTTTCATCTTCCTGTACATCTTCTGAAAATTCTGCAAGTGTTTCAAGATACCAATATAATTTAAACGTCTTTTTTATGATTTCGTGATTTGAAAGTGCCGTTTCGTCCTCTTCATATTCATCGAGTGCTAAAATCCTATTCATTAAGGCATTTTGAACTATTTCTTTTTCCGGTAAAAATTTAATTACTTCCAATATATTCCTTGCAACTGTGGGAATAATGTCGTTTAAGGCATTCAAAAAGATTTCCCGTATATTTTCTCCGTAAAAAAAATGACGTAATTCTTCGTTTTTTAAAAATTGGTTGATTTTTGCCGAACAAATTTCCCTAACAGGTCCGTGTTGACCCGTTAATACAGAGGTCAATATACTTGCCTCTTTTTCCGTTTGGATGGTATCAAGCTTTATTAAGGCAACTTGCTTGCTAACATCATCTATACCTTCTATTACCTCAAAAATTTGCGTTCTCGTAAAATCTCTTTCAATCAGAGAATACGCTTTGTTCATTTCTTCAGGTGTATATAAAACAAAATATTCTTTTTCCATATAAATATAATACAATAAAAAATCCCCTTGTGATAACAAGAGGATTTTTTGACATTTGTAACTTTCTGCTGTTCTTTGCAATCGCTTGCAAATACAACACTGTAACAAATTAACGTTTTGAGAATTGAAATCTTTTTCTTGCTCTTTTGCGACCGTATTTTTTACGTTCTTTTTCACGTGCATCACGTGTGAGCAAACCTTCTGATTTCAATACTGATTTGAGTTCTTCGTTGTATTCAACGAGTGCTCTTGAAATACCGTGTCTGATTGCTCCTGATTGTGAAGAAACACCACCGCCGACAACTTTAACTCTTACGTCAAAATTTGTTTGATTGTCAGTTAAAGCTAACGGACGATAAATCATCATTTCAAGTGCCGGTCTGTTGCCGATATAAGCAGCAAGTGTCTTGCCGTTAACAAATACTCGACCTTTTCCCTTAACAAGTTTTACAACTGCTGTTGAGGTCTTTCTTCTGCCTGTTGCAATATACATCTTTTCAGCCATTATTTAACCTCCTTGTCATCGAGTAAAATCGGATTTTGTGCTTGATGCGGGTGATTAGGACCTGCATATACTTTGAGTTTGTTGAATTGTTCTTGTCCCAAAGTGTTGTGAGGCAACATACCTTTTACAGCTTTTTCAACTGCAGCACAAGGATTTTTTGCAACCAAATCTTTGAAAGATGTTACTTTCAATCCTCCCGGATATCCGGTGTGTGAATAATACATCTTATCTGTTTCTTTTTTACCCGTAACTACTACTTTTTCAGCATTGATAACTACGATGAAATCACCTGTATCAACGTGAGGAGTGTATTGGGGTTTATGCTTACCTCTGAGCATGTTTGCCGCAAGTACTGCCAATCTGCCTAAAGTCTTACCTTCTGCATCTATAACGTACCACTTTCTTTCAACTTCGAGAGGTTTCGCTGAGTATGTTTTCATTATGCCATCTCCATGTTTATGTTTTTTTCGTATATCACTTTCATAAGTGTGAGTCCGTCCGGACTCGCCGCCGGCCCTGCTTTTGTTCTGTTCCTGCTTTTTAGAATTTCTCTAAGTGATTCGGGGCTTTGAGATTTTCTATCAAGATACAAAATCGTTCCGACTATGGTTCTTACCATTCCGTATAAGAACCTGTTTGCAACGATATCAATCAAAATTTCATCATTTACTTGATAACACTTCGCTTCATATACGTTACATATCTTTGCGGGATTTCCGCTACCTGACTTTTTAAACGACGAAAAATCATGCTCGCCTTTTAAAATTTCAAGACATTGATTTATAAATTCAATGTTCGGTCGTTCCCTTAAATATAAACAATCTTCATCAAAAGCAGAACGTTGATTTCTCGATATAATTCTATATCTGTAAAATCTTGCGGTTGCACTCTTCTGTGCGTGAAAAGTGTTTTCAACTTTTTCTATTTTCGCAACACTCATATCTTTATTAAGTAAACCGTTTAAAGAATAGAGCATCTTCGGGTTGGTAAAATCTATTTCACTGTCGAAATGAACCACCTGCCCTCGTGCATGAACACCTGCATCTGTTCTGCCTGAGAAAATTGTCTTTATATTTTGTTTTGTCAATGTACTGAGTGCTTTTTCGAGTTCGCCTTGAACAGTTCTGACTTTCGTCTTCTGCTTTTGGCTTCCCGAAAAATTTGTTCCCTTATATTCAAGTATGAGAACGTATCTTTGCATTATACCAATTGGATTAATGCCATTTTTGTCGCATCGCCTCTTCTCGGAGGAAGATTATAAATACGAGTGTATCCGCCGTTTCTGTCTTGATATTGTTTTCCGATTTCTGAAAACAATTTTCTCAAAACTGTTTCCGGCATCTTTTTGCATTCTGCATTTTCTGCAACTACTTCCTTAGTTTCAACATTCATATATCTGCCTGTTTCTCTGTCGTAGATATATTTGAGTGCTGTTCTGCGTGAATTTAAATCACCTTTCTTTGCAAGTGTGATAATAGATTCTGCATAAGGCTTCAATGCTTTTGCTCTTGAAATCGTTGTCTTGATTTCACCGTGCATAAACAATTCAGTTGCTAATGCTCTGAGCAATGCTTTTCTTTGATCTTGGGCTTTTCCCAAACGATTTCTGTTACATTGGTGTCTCATTGTTTGTTCCTCTACATTTCATCGGGGTCAAAACCTTCCGGATTCGGCTGTAAGCTTAATCCTACGGTTTGTAACTTTTCAATTACTTCGTCTGAAGATTTCTTACCGAAATTTTTAATATTCAACAAATCGTGTTCCGATTTCTTGAGCAATTCAGGCATAGAATTGATACTTGCTCTCTTTAAGCAATTATATGCTCTGACTGATAATTCCAAATCTTCAATTGTTATTGAAGGTTCAGCAACTTCTTCAACTTCTTCTTCAATTACTGCAGGTGCGTTAACACTCATCGGTTGTCCCGTGATTGCCGCAATTTGCATGAAGTGTTCAATCAAGATGTTTGCTGATTGGCTGAGTGCATTTGTTACATCGATGCTTCCGTTTGACCAAATTTCCAATGTGAGTTTATCATAGTCAATAACATCTCCGACACGAGTGTTTTCAACGTTATAACTTACTCTCTTGATAGGAATAAATGTTGCATCAATCGGTAAAAGATCAATCGGCAAATCTGCTTGGTGACCTTTTAATACGTCTTTCGCAATGTAGCCTTTGCCTGTTTCAACAGCGATTTCAGCGTGTATGCTTCCACCTTCTGCAACCGTACAAATTTGCCAATCAGGGTTTACTACTTTTACCCCTGCAGGAAGTTGTATGTCACTCGCCAAAACAGGACCTTCATGGTCGATGTCAAGTCTTAAGACTTGAGGATCTTTGCTTTCGCATTTTACTGTCAAACCTTTGAGGTTCAACATAATATCAATTACATCTTCCGTAATTCCCGGAATTGATGTGAATTCGTGAGTGATACCTTCAATACGAAGTGATGTGACCGCTGCACCTTCAAGTGATGAAAGGAGTACTCTGCGGAGTGCATTACCTAAAGTCGTACCGAAACCTTTTGCTAACGGTTCTACGGTAAACTTTCCGTATTGCGTACCATCCGAACTTGTTGTCGTATTTACGCATTTAATTTTAAGTGCTTCCATCGTCAATGTCTCCTTAACCTTACTTAGAATAGTATTCAACTACGAGTTGTTCCTTGAAGTCAGGATCTAATTCTTCTCTTTCGGGAATTCTATCAAAAGTAATCTTTTGTGCTTCTTTGTCAACTGTCAACCATGCAGCACTGACAGGCATATCTATCATTTCTGCTACTGACTTAACAAATGATGCACTCTTCGTTTTTACCGTAATAACATCTTGCGGCTTAACGAGGTATGACGGAATGTCAACTTTTCTTCCGTTTACCAAAACGTGTCCGTGGTTAACGATTTGACGTGCTTGCTTTCTCGTGATTGCAAGACCTGCTCTGAAAAGAAGGTTGTCAAGTCTTGATTCCAACATTTGAAGAAGGATTGTACCTGTTACACCGTTCTTTCTTGATGCATTCTTGTAATATCTGACAAATTGTTTTTCTGAAACTAAGTATGTTAAACGAATTTTTTGTTTTTCATTTAAGTGGATAGCATAATCGGAAAGTTTCTTCTTTGCTGCTCCGTGTTGACCTGAATGAGTTTGTCTCATTGATGAGGTCAACTTTCTGTTTGATAATTCTTTAACCCCGTAGTTACGGAATAACTTATTGCCGGGACCTGTATATCTTGCCATTTTTTATGACTCCTTGTTAATTTCTATACTCTACGCTTTTTAGGCGGACGGCAACCGTTGTGCGGAATCGGAGTAACGTCTTTAATCATCGTGATTTCCAAACCTGCGGCTTGGATAGCTCTGATAGCCGTTTCTCTTCCTGTACCGGGGCCTTTAATGTAAACTTCGACCTTTTTCATTCCTTGATCGATTGATTTCTTCGCAACCATTTCCGCTGCAGATTGTGCCGCAAAAGGTGTTCCCTTTCTTGCACCCTTGAATCCGCAACCGCCTGCAGATGCCCATGCAATAGCATTACCTTGAGTATCTGTAGAAGTTACGATTGTATTGTTGAATGTTGATTGAATATGTACAACACCTTGTAATACATTCTTCTTTTCTTTC
>CAZOGS010000051.1:9276-10740 GCA_964579375.1 uncultured Muribaculaceae bacterium | reverse complement strand
GTTTTTGTAACCTTCGCAATGTAAGCATTAAGGTCAAAATCACCGTTCGCTGCTGCGTTTTCCTTGCTCAAATTCTTCATTCTTCTCTCCTTGTTTATCTGTTCACTCTTCGTATTTATGCATGATAATTTTGCCACTCAAAATGTGCGGCAACTGAAACAGACCTCTTAAAAATCAACAGGGCAACCAAAGCCACCTGTCAACAGGGTCTTTTTCTTTGTTCGTGTTTATTTGGATAAGACTAAATTCAAATTTTTGGGAAGTTGGAGTATATACTCCGTATATACTTAATATATCAAATTTTAATTAAAATTTCAAGTGTTTGATTAAGAATTGTAAAGATGAATTATTTTTTACTTAAAACAAATGTAAAATTTGTTAACATTTTGGGGTTGGAGATTGGTTAAAAGGCTCGAAATTATTGACTTTTTTATTCGGGGTTAAAAACCGAGGTAAATGTTAACAATATTGAGTTGCAATAAAACTTAATGAAGTTTTGTTATAGAATACCCGTTTTTGACGTTGACTTGTGATAAAATTTTATTATGTTAATTGAGGGAAGCATAAGAACGAATAAGACTGAAATTCTTTGTCAACGCTATATTGAGTTGATAAATGGCGGTGTTTCGCCTGATGAAATCCTTGTTTTATGTTTAAACTCTTATAAGAAGAAGCAAATACTTGATAAAATATATGAAAAAGTCACAATTCCGACGGGCGGGGTGTACAAAGTTTATACTTTTTACGGACTTTGTTACAATGCTTTGCTTGATAATTGGCCGATAACCGAAAATTGTATAGCGAATGAAAATGCATCAATTTTGCCTAATCTTTGCGGTTTGCAGTTATCGCAAATGTTTCTTTCGAAGTGTATTAAAGAAGTTGGATTTAGGGATTATTTTTCCAAGTCGAATTTACTTCATCAGTTGTTTAAACGAATGCAATTGACGGTTTTGAACGGACTTTCCGATTATCAAATCGAAGAAAAATCGAAGATTTTAGGGGAATCTTTTTCTGATGATGCGGCAGATGTTTACAATGCTTTTCGTAAAATGACCTTGCAGTATCGAAGTTTTGATTATTTGCGACAACTTTCGATTTTGCCGTTTATTATGAAAAATTCCGATTATTTTTCAAAAATTAAATACTTATTTGTTGATGATGCAGATGAAATTACATATTCCGAATTTAATTTTATAAAGGGTATAAAGTCGCAGTTGAAAGATTGGTGTATTGCTTATGATAAAAACGGGGCATCTCGTTGCGGTTATTTAAGTGCATATAAAACGGCGGTTTTTGAGTTTGAAAAACTTTTTAATGAGAAGCCGAATTTGCTTAAGTGCGATGATATTTTGCAAAAGAATGCAGACATTTTATATAATAATATATTAAATAAAAAGAAGACGGTTTTATGTGATTTTGAAATTAAATCATCCGTAAAACGTTTAGACATGCTTGATGAAG
>CAZOGS010000051.1:0-9176 GCA_964579375.1 uncultured Muribaculaceae bacterium | reverse complement strand
TTAGTGTTCAAGATTGGCGGATATTATTTAATGAATGTTTGGGTATTTCTTTAAAATCCTCAAGAAAGCTTGTCAATGCTTGTTTCGAAGAACAAAATTTGGTAAAGCTTGATTTTGAAAAAGTGCAACACAAAGAGGTGTACAAGGATTTTTGCAAGTTTGTTGAAAATCTTTCGGAAGCAGAATCTTCTTTTTCCGTGAAAATACTGAAAATATTTGAGTTTGTTGCGAAAGACGGAATTTCAAAATCTGACTTAAATAAATTTAATTTCTTTTTAAAGGAAGTTCGCAGTTTTGAAAAAGCTTTTGGAAAACTCAATGAAAAGCAATGTTTCAGGATATTGATGCAATTTGAGAACGGAATAATTGCCGAAAATCCTTCGGTTGCGGAAGAAATCAGTAAAGAGTCGATAGTTTTTGCCACACCGCAAAAGGTTATTGATTGTGAGATAAGACGCAAATATCATATTTGGCTTGATGTGTCGAGTGATTTATGGACGATGAGGGATATCGGTGTTTTGTACAATGCTTGGGTATTTAATGCCGATTGGAAGGGAAAGAGTTTTACGTTTGACGATAATGCAAGGCTTTCTAACGAAAAGAATGCTCGTGTGATGAGAAAGCTGTTGTTGTGTTGTGAAAAGTCAATTTTTGCGTATTTTTCTCAATATGATTCAGCGGGATATGAAAATTTCGGAAATTTGCAAACTTATTTTTTGTCGGAAGAAAAGCAAGAAAAGAAGGTTAGTAATTGGAAATTTATTCCTCGTGAGGATCAAAGACCTGTTGTTGAGTATATTGGCGGAAAGGCAGCGGTTAATGCTGTCCCCGGTGCGGGAAAGACAACTGCGTTAATTGCTTTGTTGGTAAGATTAATTAATTCAGGTGTTGCTCCCGAAAATATATTTGTTTTGACTTATATGGAGTCAGCGGCGGCAAACATAAGAGAAAAAATAAAGCTTGCAATGCCCGATTTGACAGAGATGCCAAACGTATCGACAATTCACGGTTTATCTTTCAGAATTATCCGAGAGAACAATCATTATACCAAATTAAATTTGCCCGATAATATTGAGGTTGCGGATGATAATTCTGTTCAAAAACTTCTTCGGGAATGTATTTCGGAATTAAATTTAAATCAAGATGATTATGATGATTTTAAGAACGGTATTTCAGCCGTAAAGCTTTCGCCTAACGGGATTAAGCCTCTTTCTGAGTTAAAAAATCGTAAATATTTTTCTGATGTTTTTCATTTGTACGAACAAAAATTACGTCTTAACGGGATTATTGATTATGACGATATGCTCAGATATGCAGTTAAACTTGTGGAAGAAAATCCAGAAATAAGGCAGTATTATTCTGAATTGGCGAAATTTGTGATAGAGGATGAAGCTCAAGATTCATCGGAATTGCAACAAAAATTATTATATTTATTATCGGAGAAAAACGGAAATTTCTTGAGAATTGGAGATATAAATCAAGCTATAACTTCTTCTTTTACCGATTCCGATCCGAAATGTTTTAAAAAATATTTTGAAAAAAATACACAAATGATTATGAAATCTTCTCAGCGAAGTGCCGTGCAAATACAGGCTTTGGCAAATAAAATCATCGATTTTTCAAAAACGAATGAATTTTTGAAAGATACATTTTTTGACAGTAAATTGGTTCAAACGGGCGAAAACCCTATCACTCACAAAAATCCGGATTTTAAATTGTTTGATACTTTGCAGGAAGAAAAATTTTTCGTTCTGAATAAAATAAAAGAAAACATAAAAACGAATGAAAATAAAACGATGGCGGTACTTTTGCGTAATAATTACCAAATTTCGGAATGGGCAAAATTTTTGTCGGAAAACGGATTGAGTGTTACGCTGAATTCGGATATTCTTGAGCAAAAAACGGTTTTTAAAGTTATTTTTGCTTTTTTAGAACATTTGCAATCTCCTTTTTCAAACCAAAATATTCAAAAATTAATGAAAACATTTAACGATTGCGGAATTATAAAGTTTGACAAAGAAGATTATTCATATGTTAAAAATCTGTCAATTCCCTTTGTTCTTGCTGATTTAGAGGGTGTAAACGAGTGCCTGACACGTTTGTGGTGGGAGCTTCAATTTAATGATGATTTGTCTTTTGTTCCTCTTGATGAAGCTGTTATAAGAGTTGGATTGAGGTATTTTTCAACCCAAAACGAAAAATCAAATATATATTTGATTTCAACGATTGTCAAAAGGCTTTTATCAACTTATTCTTTACTTGAAACAGTTATGGAAAAACTTTTGCAAATTGCAAAAAAACCTATCGGTTCTTCGTTTAAATTCTTTGAAGAAGAAAATCCTCAAAATGATTGTTCTGTCTGTCTTATGACCGTGCATAAATCGAAAGGTGATGAATTTGATATGGTCTTTATTCCTGAATTAAGTGAGGAAAATTATTCATTAACCGAAGCAAAAATTAAACTCAAATCTTCTTTTGTTGAAGATGTGAAAAATCTTCGTTTTGGCTATTCCTGTCGCACTGTTGAAGAAATCAAAAAAGAAACGGCTGAAGAAACCTTGCGATTATTATATGTTGGTGTTACAAGAGCGAAAAAAGAACTTTATCTGACTTGTGCAAGAAAAAATAAATATTCCAAAAAACAAGAGCCGTCAATGATTTTTTCGGAAATCGGAGGAATTGTCGAATGATTGTCGTAACATCGGGCATGCTAAAAACTATAGAAGAATGTCCGCAAAAATATAATCTTATATATAATGAACACGTTGAAACACCTTCAGACAGTGCATTTTCTGATGTCGGCAAGGAAATCCATGCTCTCATAAACTATAAATTTAAAGGTTTTGATATAACAAAGCAATTGAGCATTTTAAGTCGGGCGGAAAATAAGCTCCTTCGTGATTTATGGCAAAATTTTTCTGATTTAAACATAAACAATGTTGAAAGGTCGGAATTTACTTTTAATGTACCTTTTGATGAAAATTTTGTGCTGACGGGAAGAGTTGACGCTATAAGAAAAAATAACCAAGATGTTGAAATTTTGGATTGGAAAACCGGTCGTTCCGATAATATTAATCCGGAAAACGATATGCAAACAATAGTTTATTTGTATTGTATTTACAAGCTTTTCGCCTGTCAAGGAATAGTTGCGGGTTACGACAACCTTTCGTTGACATACTATTTTTTAAAAGAAAAAAAATCTGCAACAATAAAATTTTCCGAAAAAAAATTACACGAATATGAGCAAATTTTGAAAAAAAGTCTTATGAAAATATCGGAAATTTCTAAAAGTTATCCTATAAATAAAAAACAATGTCCGTCTTGTTCTTTTAAGATTGTTTGCGACAAGGCTTACAAACTGTCTTAAAATATGTTATAATGTTAGAAATAAAGAGGGAGTTGATTATGGCTGCGGTTCACGGTTCTCTTGAAAATGAAATAATGAATGCGATTTGGTCTTTGGAAGAAAATGCCGAAGACTGTGATAATTTAAACATTTCTGTTTCAGAGGTGTCTGATTTTATTAACTCTTACGGTTCGGCAAAAGCTTATACAACAATAAAGACTGTTATGGACAGACTTGTCGAAAAGGATTATTTAAAACGGGAAAAGTGCGGCAAAAAGTTTTTTTATTCTTCGACATCTTCCCGAAGCGAGCGTGCGAGCAGTGCAATCAGAACTCTTGCAGGGCAATATTTTAATAATGATATAACATCATTGATGAAGGCACTTGAGAGAGAATGTTCAAAGAATTAGCTCCCGAAATTGATTATTATCGCAAAAAAGCAGGTGAATTAATTAAGTGTGTTTTAGCAAAAAGAATGCCTATTAAACAGGCTCTTTTGGCATACCCGAAAGATGTTCTCGATAAGTCGGTTCAGGCATCTTGGCATGCTCTTTGTCATCTTGAAGCAGATGAAGAATTGCGGGCAAAAGATTTGGACTATGCGGAAGAACAGGATTATTTTCTTGCGGAAATAGCTGAAACCCTTTCTCGTGGAGAGGAGTTACCGTTTAATATAATCGATGCTTACAAAGAGTATTACAATTTGCCCTTAACTCCGCACAGGGATGGCTTGTGGGGATTTCTTTCGAGCTTGCAAAATTTTTTAAATGTCAAAAAATAGTTATTTTTCAAGCTCTAAAAGTTTTTTGTAGAGTTTTTTCTGTTCATCTGAAATTTTGTCGGGAATACCGATTTTGATTTTTGCGTTCATATTTCCGAAACCTGATGATTTTTTCGGTAAACCGAGATTTTTTAACCTCATTATTGCTCCGTTGTTTGTCATCGGCGGAATTTTAATTCCGACTTTTCCGTGCAATGTTTCTATTTCTTTTTTTGTTCCGCAAACGGCTTCCGCAGGTGTAATTAATACTTCTTTCGTGACGTCAAATTCATTGATTTCGTATTCTGGGTCGGAGATTTTAATGATTAAATATAAATTCCCGATTCTGCCGTAATTGTCGGTATTTCCTTCGTTTGCAAGTCTGATTTTTTGACCGTTTGTAATTCCTTTCGGAATTTTTACTTTAATGTTTTTCGATTTGTTAACAAAACCTGTTCCTCCGCAGGAAGTGCAATAACCGCTTTTTCCGTTGCATTCGTGGCATTTTTCCATATTGCCGATGCGGATTGTTTTTGTTTCATCCGTCATTAAATCTTTTGCTCTGAGGGTAATTTCTCTTGTAATATCAAGGTCTTTAGCCGGTTCTTGTTGTTGATAGCTTGTTCGTGATTGTCCTCTTCCGGCATTTGCAAAATTCCCGAAATTACCGAAATCATTGAAATTAAATGATTGAGATTTTCTTTTTCCTCCCATTAAGTCACCGAAAATAGAGCCGAAAAAGTCCGAAAAACCGCCCAAATCTTGGAAATTTGCTCCGCTAAATCCGCCGGCATTGTTGAAATTGAAATTTTCAAATCCGGGCGGAGGAGTGAAGTCGGAGCCTGATTGCCAATTTGCTCCTAAACTGTCGTATCTGCTACGTTTTTCTTTATCCGAAAGAACTTCATAAGCCTCATTGATATTTTTAAATTTTTCGACGGCACTCGGGTCTTTGTTGACGTCAGGATGGTATTTTCGTGCCAATTTTCTGTATGCGGATTTAATTTGTGCTTCGGTTGCGTTTCTTTCGACACCTAATGTTTGATAATAATCTTGATATTTCATATTTTCCCTCGTTTACATCTTTAATGATAATATAAAAATTAATAAAATCGGCTTTTTTTAATTATTTTTTAATTATGAATTTTTATTATTAATTAGACAATTGTCATACTTGTAGTATATTTTTTGTATGTGTAAGTTTTTAAAAATAGTACTTTTGGCATTAATTTCGTTGTCTTCGGTCGCATATGCGGCTGAGTCAAAATATATTTTGTATCAAAAAAACAGTGAACAGATGCAAAATATTGAGCAAAATGATATTATTCAGCACGAAACGCCGGAAGTTAATATTTTACAACTTGAAAATATGTCGGGCGTGTACGGCAATTCAAACGAAGAAGATGAAGGTGTGACTTTCTTTGTAAATCCCATTCCGAAAGAAGCACGTGAGCCCGTTGAAGGAATCGTATATGCGGTTAGTGATTTTCCGATAACGCATATTAATCCGACATCAAAAGAAAAAGGAATAAACGTCAATTATCCCGGATTTAGAGGAGCAAATGAGCTGATTGTTTACACTCCTGTTTTTGGTATTCGGACGGGGACAAATGAATTTGGAGCTGAAGCATCGGTTGTCGGCAATACTGTTGTCAAGTTAGGCGGTGCCGATTCAATTATTCCGAACGGAGGGTTTGTTCTTAGCGGTCACGGAAAGGCAAAAGTTTGGATTCAAAAACAAATACTTTTGGGTGCAAAAATCTATGTTGATTATGAAAACAAAAGGGTTTATTCATACATTACTCCAGATACTTATGTATATGAAGTTAACGAAAAAATAAAGGAAACAGAATCTGTTCTTAGTTATTATCGTATGATGGATTCATCTTATGACGGTCGCAGAGCTTTGTCATTTTTAAGCAGGGCAAAGGATTATTTAAGACGTGCGGAACGTCGTCCCGACAAAGCGATGGGATATGTTACGCAGGCTAAAGAATGTGTAAAATCCGCCCTCGAAAACGCTGTTCCGTATCGTCCGGAAGAATACAAAGGAATTTGGGTTCGTCCTGTTGAACATAGCGAAGAAGAGATTGTTGAAGCTGTCGAAAATTTAAAAGATGCGGGAATAAAAAACGTATTTTTGGAAACTTATTTTCACGGAATGACAATTTATCCGAGTGAAGTTATGACAAAATACGGCTTTAGTACGCAAAGAGGTGAGTTTGTAGGCTTTGACCCGCTTGCCGTTTGGATAAAAGAATGTCATCGAAACGGTATAAAATTACATATTTGGTTTGAAACTTTTTATTTGGGAAACAAACCGCCGAGAAGCAGTCAAAAACATATTCTGTCCGTAAATCCCGAGTGGGCGAACAGAACAAAAGTAATGGCTGAGTCTTCCGAAATTTCCTATTCTACGGCAGAGTGGAACGGTTATTTCCTTGACCCTGCAAACACAGAAGTTCAGCAGTTTTTGTATGAATTAATGACGGAAATCTTTTCTAAGTACCGTCCCGACGGGATTAATCTTGATTACATAAGATATCCATTGGGTGCTAAAAACCATTCCGATGCGGCAAAAGGTACGGAATGGGGCTACACAAAGGTTGCACGTGATGAATTTATGGAGTTGTATGAAGTCGACCCCGTAACGCTGAAAGTTGCCGATTCTCTGACGGAAACTTGGTTTGAGTACAGGCAGAACAAGGTTACCGAGTTTGTTGAAATGACAAGGAGTTTGACGAAAAAATACAACATTGATTTTACGGCTGTTGTTTTTACGGATAAGACCAAGAGTCTTGAAACGAAGATGCAAGATTGGCAAACTTGGAGCAGAAGAAATCTTGTGGATGCTTTCACTCCGATGATTTTGACGACCGACCGCAAAACCGCTGCTTCTATCGTCAGAGAAATGAAAAACAATATGATGCCCTCGACTAAACTTTATATGGGTATTTACGTTATGTATATGGATGCTCCGATTGATGAATTGTTGATGCAAATTCACGAAATGAGAAAAATGCACGCAAACGGTGTAGTATTCTTTGACTATGCCCATTTTGCCGAAAAATATCGTGATGCTCTTTCTGTCAGAGCTTTTAACCCCGAAAGGAGATAATTATGACAAAAATAAAATTTACTAAAATGAACGGATTGGGTAACGATTTTGTAGTTTTAGATTATGAAGAATACGAAAAAACAAATACGGACAAAAGTGAGCTTGCAAAACGCCTCTGTGATCGCCATTTCGGAATTGGTGCCGATGGATTGATGATAGTTAATCCAAATCCTGAAAACGCAGAAACGGGTTGGTTTTTTTACAATTCGGACGGTTCGATTGCACAAATGTGCGGAAACGGTATAAGATGTTTTGCAAAGTACGTTTATGAAAAAGGTTTGATTGATAAAACAGAATTTAGCGTAGATACGCTTGCGGGTGTAATTATTCCGAAACTCAATAATGACGGAACGATAACTGTTAATATGAATAAACCGATATTAAATCCCGCAAAAATCCCTGCTAATGTTTCCGAAAACTTGAATTTTGAAGTACTTGCAGGCGGTGAAAAGTTCGTTGCAAATGCAGTAAGTATGGGTAATCCTCACTGTATAATTTTTACTGATAAAAATACAAAAACAGCAGCGTTAAAATATGGGGCGGAAGTTGAGAATAACCCGATTTTTCCCGAAAAAACAAACGTTGAATTTATAAAAATTATTTCCCGTTCGGAAATTAATCTTGACGTTTGGGAAAGAGGTTGCGGTATTACTCTTGCTTGCGGAACGGGGGCTTGTGCTTCGGTTGTTGCGGGTATTTTGAACGGATATCTTGATAATAAGGTCAAAGTCAATCTTCCCGGCGGTTCTCTCGTAATCGAGTGGAACGGTTCAAAAGACGATGTTGACCATAATGTATTTATGACCGGTCCCGCAACGTATTCTTTTGTCGGCGAAATTGAATTGTAATCCTAAAATCGTACAACAGGCAGTTTGCTTTTTCTCCGAAAGAAAGTAGTATTGATATATGACTCTTTTAAAAATCGAGAACTTGAATGTTTCTTTTAACTTGCAATCGGGCAGGTTTCAGGCTTTGCACAATGTTTCTTTGGAATTGAACGAAGGTAAAATTCTCGCTCTCGTCGGAGAATCCGGTTCCGGAAAAACAATGACGGCAATGTCTGTTTTAAAATTGCTTCCAAATACCGCCGAGATTGACTCGGGCAAGATTTTCTACAAGGGAAAAAACATTTTGGCTTTTTCTCAAAAACAAATGCAAAAAATTAGAGGAAAAGAAATTGCGTTAATTCCTCAAGACCCGATGACATCTTTAAATCCGCTTTATACAATCGGAAACCAATTGTTAGAAGTTATCAATTTGCATAAAGGTTTGCGGGGCAAAGAAGCTGAAAAATATGCCATAGAAGCCCTCGATGCCGTAAAAATACCCGATGCAAAAGAAAGGTTGAGTGCATATCCTCATCAATTGTCAGGCGGGATGCGTCAGCGGGTTGCAATTGCTGCCGCACTTGCTTGTGATGCCAAAATAATCATCGCAGATGAGCCGACGACAGCTCTTGATGTCACTGTTCAAGCACAAATTATTTCTTTATTGAACGACATTAAAAATGAATACGGTACATCAATAATATTGATTTCTCACGATTTGGCTCTTGTGTGCGAAAATGCCGATGATACGGCGGTTATGTATGCGGGTTCGGTTGTTGAATATTGCCGTGGAAAAGATTTGTTTTTCAATCCGAAACATCCGTATACGCAAGCCTTGATTAATTCTTTGCCTAATTTGGGCAAAGAAAACTTAAAAACAATAACTGGAACACCTCCTTCTATTCGGGATAATTTTGTCGGCTGTCCTTTCGCTCCGAGATGCGAAAAAAAATTTGAGGAATGTGAAAAAATTAAACCGACTCTAAAACAAATTTCCGAAGAAACATCTGTTTCTTGTCTTTTATACGATAATTTTTGTTAGAAACCGAGGGCAAACTTTAGAGTTTGTTGAGATTTTAACCCAACAATGCGTAACAAGGAGCAAAGCCAAAGAGATCCTTCGGC
>CAZOGS010000050.1:0-10893 GCA_964579375.1 uncultured Muribaculaceae bacterium | reverse complement strand
GAACAATTACGAATATTGCCAACCCGATTTCACTTATCGGATTTCCTTGTCCACCCTGTGCCTGTGCCAATTATTACCCCTGTTGAAGATTTTTAAATGCCTGTTCCAATATCGATAATCCTGTATCTATTGTAGCATCAATAATGCCGTTTTCCGTAATTATTATAGCACCACCCGATGCAATATTTTCATCCGGAATTACTTTTATTTTTGCCTCAATCGAATCTGCCGACAAATACTCGGGCAAATTTTCCTTCACGGTCAAAACATCCTGAGGCTGAACCTTAACCGTTATCCTGTTTTCGAGCTTAAACGTATCTCCCAACGCCGATTTTATCAAGCCTAAAAGTGCCGTCTTATCCTGCTCAATTTCTTTATTAATAATTTTTTTTGCAATTGCCACACTCACATCTAAAATATGAGGAGCAATTAAACCGAACATTTCATCTTTGTACGAAAAATACTCCCGAATTGCTTCAATTAATTGATTTACCTCTCCTTGAGCGTTTTCGAGTCCCATTCTGTGACCTTCTTTTACGGCTTGCTCACGAATGGAATTTGCTTCTTCCTGTGCTCTTGAAACGATATTTCTGTCATCAATTCTTCTGTAACCACGACGTCTTGAGCCCTGTCTTCGTTCTTGTCTTGCATCAAAAACAATATCCTCAAATTTCAAAGGTTCAGCAGTTTCTTGCACAACAGATTTTTCAACAGCAGAAGCTGACGTCACCGGTTGTGCCGTTTTGTTATTACTATTACTTCCGTCAACGGATTTTTTATCTGACTGACTTCTTTTTATAATCATTTATTTTTCGTTCCAAATGGTCACATATTATCTGTAATAACGGTTCCGACAATCCTAACCTTTCATAATTGGTGGGATTTTTTACCAATTCCGCAACAAGCGGTCTTTCATTTTCAATTGACTTTAACAAATCAACCTGAGGCACCGATTTTACGTTTCTTCCGAATTTTCTTATCGTTTTTGAAAAACTGTTACCTTCTCCCAAAGGAATAACATTTTGAAAATCCTGCAAACATTGTTTCAACAATGACGGGTCTATCTTTGTTTCTAAATCATCCAACTGCATATACTGCAAAATTACATTTGCATCCGACTGCTGAAATTTATTCAACAACACAGTCATCTTGTCGTTAGGTAATTTTTTTGCAATTAGGGCAAATGCGGCTAATTTTAAAATTTTTAAGTCACTTGCGTTATCAAGAGCTTCATTATCGGCTTGAGCCATTTCATCAATATTGGACTGGCTTGCCGCCAATTGTGCCTGCTGAGGAGTCAAAGCACCACGCTTTGCCAATTCTTCAAGAGCCTCATTATAAGCTTTCTTAACATGATGTTCAACAAGACCAATCATTTGATCTTGCGGTAAACCTTTAAATGTCGCCTGCTTCGCAATTTCAAAAATAGTAAATGCAATTTTCTGCATAATACCGTCACGGAATTGAACAGGCACGTTTCCTCTTATTACATCCAAAGACTTGTGAAACGACCATTCTCCGATAAACTGCGTAATTATAGAAGCCTGGTCAACAGTGTAAGAATGTTCTTTGTCGTTTACAAGAGCCTCGCCCGCAATAAAGCAAAAGTTTTTTACGGTATTGTAAACATATTCTCTGTCCTGTTGCGGCAAATCATTAGGAACAACCGCTTTCGCCTGTCCCGATAAATCCTCCGCAAATTCTTTATACTTAAAACCCTCTGCCGTCATTGTCCGTTCGCTCTACTGTATATTCTATGCCTTTTCAAGCCAACTTTTAACCTGTTCACTCAGTTCTTCCACATTTGCCGATGACAAATCCGTGCTGACATCATCAAGAACATCTTGTAATTCTTCCGCTGTTTGCGGTTGCTGAGCAATTGCAGGTGCAGGAGCTTGTTGTTGATTTGAAATTTGTTGAACAAATTGTTGCGACAATGCTTGTTGTTCAAGCAATCCTTGTGCCATTTGTTGTTGCTTTTCAATTAATTGAGAAGCCTTCAAATTAACGTCATTAAGTTGTTTTTCCTGATCTGCGGCCTTTTTACGCAAAGCTTCAACCTCTGCTTGTTGCTTTTCAGCCTTTTCCTTCAACTTTTTAGATAAGAAAATATATCCGGCAAAAAGTAATACAAGAACAAGTGCAATCGTTAACCACCACGGATTTCCGCTTTCTTCCATTTTGGGCAAGTTAGCGGGCTTATCCCCTGCAAGATACGGTTCAATAGAGTCTGAGAAAGCAATCGACACGTTATCAATGGTTACTTTCGGAGAAGCGGAACGTGCAACTTGAGATTTTAACTCATCTAAAGTCATATTTGATGGCATTGCTGAAGATTCGATTGTAACGGCAATGGAAATTTCTTCAACCGTACCCGTTCTTGAATATTCAGTCGTTTGCGACTTTGAAATACCATATTGTGTTTCTCGTGCGGTTCTTGTGTAATTTCTGTTTTGAGAAGAATCACTTCCGGATGCGGGAAGTCCGTTCGGAAGATATACGCTGACTGCATTCAAACCTGCGTTGCTGTCTTGTGTTCTGTCCCCCAAACCTTCCGAAAAAGTTTGTTCAGTCAACGCAATTTTGCTGTTCGGGTCATATTCAATTCTTGTTGTTTCCTTCGGAACTTGTCTTAAGAAAGTACTTACGGTTACAACATAATTTCCTTTTCCGACAAGCCTGTCCAATTGCGAAGCAACTTTCGACTGCATATATTGATCTTGTTCCTGCAATTTTGCAAGTTGGTCATCAGAAGAGTTCGCAATACTGTTATAAACATTTCCGTTAGTATCGGTAATTGAGATGTGATCAGCCGTCAACCCCGATACGCTACCCAATAACAAATTTTGAATAGCTCTGATTTTATTAGCTTCAAGCTTCGTTCCCGACGGAATTACAATCTGAACGGTTGCAGTTACCGGTTTCTTGTCGGAAGCAAACATTGTTTGTTCGGGAATTGAAATAAATACGGAAGCATTTTCAATCGGGTCAATTTTTCTGATAAGTCTTGATAGCTCGCCATTTATGGCTCTTGCCAATCTGATTTTTTTGTCCTCTTTGGTCGACGTAAAATCACCCTTATCAAAAATTTCAAGCCCGACGTACTGATCCATCAACCCGCTCGAAACAATAGTCAATAACGCTCTGTCACGTTGACTTGCGGTATATTTTTCAAGCATTAAAGTCGTTTTTGAACCGTCGGCTTTTCTTGTTGCCGCAATATTTTCTCTTGCCAAAAGAGCTTGAACTTCAATGGCTTTACCCGCATTATCCGTTGTAAACAAAATAAACGGAGTGTCTATGACTTTCTCATAAGTTTGAGAATTATCTTTCGGTTTCGATGCCATGACAATTCCTACAATAAGAAGCACGACAATAAGCACTATTGCCCCTATTGCGGAATACAATATTGTTTTGTTTTTTAATAACTCCTGTATTTTTTCCATATCCCTGTTTTTCCGTTAGACATGTAGTACTATGATTATACTATTATTTTCGGAATAGGTCGACAACTTAACACTTGTAACACTAAATGTTAATTTGCATGATTTTTTCGTAAGCTTGAATAATTTTTGTCGCAACATTTGTCGCTAATTGTACTTCTGTTGACGCTTTGTTAATTGCAATCACAACGTCGTGAATATCGACATTTTCATTCCCCATTAATTGTTGCTTCATCAAGGTATCGGGAGCTTCTAAGTCTTTGTTAAGATTTTCGACAAGTCCTGAGAACACAGCCTTAAAATCAGGTGTTTCGGGTTGTTCAAGACTTTTAAAACGCAAACCGCCATGTACACCCCAGTCAGTGTATTTTGTCGGTTCTAATTTTGTGAAGACATCTACGTTCGGTACTAACCTGTTTTGAAGCATTTACATATCCTTTTTTACTTTAAATAATTTGCTAAAATATTTTTTACGTAATTTTGAGTTTCTTTGTAAGGAGGAACTCCGCCGTATTTATCAACTGCTCCGGGGCCTGCGTTATATGCCGCTAATGATAAAATTAAGTTGCCGTTATATTTTTTCATCAGCGATTTTAAATAACGAACTCCTCCGTCAACGTTTTGAACAGGGTCTTTTGTGTCTTTTACCCCCAACGATTCGGCTGTCGCAGGCATCAACTGCATCAATCCCGTTGCCCCAGCCTTTGATACAATCGTCGGATTATAACCTGATTCTTGTTTAATTAAAGCACTTACGAGCTTTTCATTCACCCCGTATTTGGATGAAATTTCAGAAATTATATCGTTAATTTCCGCTCTTGAATATTTTTTTTCTGCCGAAGAAACGGAAGAGGGCTTCACAAGAGAACCGAAAACCGCCTTCTTCGTACTTCCCGTATCTCTAAATCTGTATGCGTTTTCATCTATGCTTTCAGCTAATACATCTTTAAATTTCGCAGGAGCCGTATCTTGTTTCGGAGCTTCCGTTGCTGAAACATTTCTGTTGAAATTATTTACATAATTAATAAGCTGTGCCGCTCTTGCTTTTGCCGCACTTTCTCCGCTTGTATTTATTAAACTTTGAATATTTGCTGAAAACATTATCCCTTGATATCCCTTAATCCTTAATCAAACTTAACTGTTTTTGCTAACTGCCTAACTGCAAGGCATTATCTATCATTTCTTTTGTAATCTTCATAACACCTAAGCTGGCTTCGTAAGCTCTTTGTGCCATTGCCGCATCCGCAAATTCAACCATAGCGTTTACATTGGATGTTCTGACATATCCGTATCCGTCCGCATCGGGGTGTCCGGGGAGATACATTTTATCGCCTAATGTAGGATCTTCCACCATGCCCGACATTGCAACGCCGCCGCTAACGAAAGGAACGGTTGCGGAACTGAACAAATCGTCTTTCATAGTTGTTAACAAACCTGCAAACGACACATTATCCGTTGCATTTAAAACGGGGATTTTTCTGATGTAATTCGGAGTATCGATATTGGCAATGTTTTTTGCACACATATCCATACGTTTTCCGTGTACGCCGATAGCTTTTTCACTGATTGTAAAAGAACCTAATAATGTCATTTTTATGATCCTACGTTAATTACTGTCTTTATTGCATTTAAAGCGGATGTAACTCTTTTTACCGCTGTTCTGTATGCGATTGAGTTTTTGTGCATTTCCGTTAATTCATAAACTTGGTCAACTTTTCCTTGTTGGTCCTGAATAACAGCCGAAGGTCCCAATTTTTCCGATAATTTAGTTTCTAACGGGCTGTTCATACTTCCGAGATATTGAGAAAAATCAATATCTTTTCTGATGTACCCCGGGGTATCAATATTGGAGATATTACCTGCCAAAGCTCTTTGTCTGTGAGCCGCCAAGTCCAATATCAAATTGCATCTGTCTATTGAGTTGTTTGGTGTAAACATTTCATACCCCTTAATAAATTACCTAACTTTGAATGTTTATTGATTTTGAATACATATCATTGATGGTTTTAACTAACTGAAAACTTGCAAGCATCGAAGCGTTTAATCTCATTACCTTGTTTGTGTCCGATAATAAATCAACATTTGAAACTTCAAGTTTTTGTTGTTCTATCCTATCATGATTTACTACTAAAACGGGTTCACCGCTATCCTCCGTCGGGATGAATTTATTTCCGTCGAGGGCTTTCAATCCTTCGGGATTTTGAAAGTGTACAATAGGAATTGTTCCGATTTTTTGGGGTTTGTCGCCGTATTTCATTGAAACAACAACATCTCCGTTAGATTTAATCCACCAATCATCATAATTAATCGGAAGTTTAATACCGTCACCGACAAGATATCCGTCACGAGTTACAAGGTATCCTTCTTTGTTTTGCATCATTGCACCGTCACGAGTGTATTTTACATCGCCATTCGGAGAAGTTACGGGGAAAAATCCTTGTCCGTTAATACCCATATCAAATTTATTATCCGTAATCAACAATGTAGCCGGTCTGTGGTCTTTTCTCAAAACACCCGATAAATATCCGTCTTCGGATAAGACTTCTTCGAAGCTTACGGATTTATACGATGTCGTATTTTGATTTGAAATATTATTGGTAATATACCCCAATTTTTCAAATTGCAAGTTTGCATTTACAATATTTTTTTGAATTAATCCGTGAAATGTTGCCATTTTTTAACACCTCTACATTTGAGTCAATCTTTGAACTGCCGTTGAAATCAATGAATATGACTGTTGAAACATCGCTCTGTTAGCATCGAATGTTTTTAAGACAGGGAAAGCACTCATAAATTCCGTATTCAACGCAACGTTAGAATCTTCCGTAAAACCTTGTCTGACACCGGGGTCAAGAACTGCCGCCCCAGTCGTACTTACAACCGATAACTGACCTACATTTACGACCCTGTTATTCGGTCTGTCAACGATTTTGATGTTACCTTCAAGGTCAATTTTGATGTCATTCGGAGTATCGGGAACACAAGGCAAAACAATCGGAGTTCCGTCATTTGCCATTACCTGTTCATTTTCCAATGTCAAAAGATTGCCGTCTTTATCATAATGAAATCTTCCGTCACGAGTGAGTTTTATACCTTCTTCACCGAGGACTTGAAAATAACCTTTGTTCGAAAGTGCAAGATCAAGGGGATTTTTTGAAATAGCAATTCTTCCGGGTTGATCATCTACAGAGGTTGAAAGTGCGTGAGCTCCGACAAATTCGGTAAATGAAGAAACAACGGGTTCTTTTCTTTGATATCCGGGTTTATCAAAGCCGTTAACGTTCTCGGAGTGAATAGCCATAATCTCAGTTTGCAAATACATTGCACGCAAACTGCTTCTTACTCCCGGTTCAATATAATCGACTTTTCCGTTAATTTTCATAAATTACCCCTTGTCATTTACTCTTTAATGATAACTCATTGAAAGTCAAATACAAAGCAAAATTCAGATAAATCAACCCTTTAGAGGATATTAAAATAAAGATATACTCCCAATATAGGAATTAATGTTATAATAATTTTGATGAAAAAAAGTTTTTTAAAATATTTTTCAATAGTTTTTCTATGCCTTATGATTTTTTCGGGACGTGCCGAAGCAATCAAGGTCGGCTTGCAAATTGATACAAGCTCCGTCATTACGGGGACTTCCGTAAAAGGTTCAATCTCTGATAAGCATTCAGGAAAAGTTATCTGCGGAATTGAACCGATGCAATCATATAAAATAATTCCGAAAAAAAATGAAATTCAAATAGAAGTTGACGGAAAATATTATGACACGGGAACAAATTCCATTGAAATTTCCCCCTCAACGAACGGGTTTGTTTGTGCTAAAAACCGTTGGTACAGAGGCTCTATTGTCGTAACAAACAGAAACAAATTGTTAACGGTTGTTAATAACGTAAAACTTGAAGATTATCTTATGGGTGTAGTTCCTTGCGAAATGCCGTCAAGTTGGAACTCAGAAGCCTTAAAAGCACAAGCAATTGCGGCAAGAAGCTATGCTGTTGCAAATGTAGGCAAAAACGCAAGCAAAGGATTTGATATTAAAGATAATACCGAAGATCAAGCCTACGGTGGTGCTTCAAGTGAAACAACAAAAACTAATCAAATTGTCGCAGAAACATACGGAATTGTCGTAACTCAAAACAAACAAGTTATTACAGCCTACTACTGTGCAAGTGCAGGCGGACAAACCGTAAACTCCGGCGATGTTTGGTATAAAGACTTACCATATCTTCATTCCGTACCTTCTTTCGACAATAATCTCAAAAAGAACGGGCATGGTATAGGCATGAGCCAAAACGGTGCCAACAACCTTGCAAAACAAGGTTACAATGCATATCAAATATTGTCATACTATTACAACAATATAAAATTCGGAAAACTAAGCAACAAATGGAATTTGTAATTTTGAGATAACAAATCCGTAAAGACAATAAGCACAATTGTTTTTTTATCTTTTTAAATATTTGACAACTCAAAAAACATGTGATAAATAAGAATAAGCACAGGAAAAGGAGATAACTTACTATGAACAAATTTGAATTAGTAAAAGAAGTATCAAAGCAAGCAAAAGTTTCTCAAAAAGCAGCAGCAGATGTTGTTGATGCATTTATTGAAACAGTAGAAGCTACGGTTGCTGCAGGAAATAAAGTAACATTGGTTGGTTTCGGAACATTTGAAGCTCGCAAAAGAGCTGCAAGAACAGGCCGTAACCCGCAAACAGGTGCAGAAATTAAAATTGATGCAAAAGTTGTTCCTGCATTCACAGCCGGCAAAAAATTCAAAGAAGAAGTTAAATAATAACAACTTCTTTACGAAAAAAGCACTTGCTTCGGCAGGTGCTTTTTTGTTGAAAAAATTAATATTTAATCAAATAATGATTGTTGCATGTCATCGAGTTTTAACTTCAGCATTTTTGCGGCAAAAGGGGTCAATTTCCGCCCCTTTGAAGTTCTTTGGATAAAACCTTCCTGCAATAGATACGGCTCATAAACCTCTTCAATCGTTTTCGAATCTTCTCCCAACGAAGCGGCAAGTGTTTCAAGCCCGACCGGCCCGCCTTGATATTTTTCAGCAATAACGCTCAGCAAGGCTCTGTCAGTTGTATCTAAACCAAACTTATCGATATTAAGGTTATCAAGAGCATCATTTGCAACTTTTTCGTTAACAACTCCATCCGCAATTACGATTGCATAATCCGCAACACGCTTCACAAGACGGTTTGCAATACGGGGAGTTCCTCTTGAACGCTTTGAGATTGCGGCAGCTCCGTCATCGGTAATTTTTATATCCAAAATACTTGCAGTTCTTTTAACAACTTGTTTTAACTCTTCGTCGGAATAAAATTCAAGTCTGTGAACAATTCCAAATCTATCCCGAAGAGGTCCCGATAAAGAGCCGGCTTTTGTCGTTGCACCAATCAAAGTAAATTTAGGAACAGGAACTCTTAAAGTCTTTAATGATTGCCCTTTTCCCGTATTCATATCAAGATAAAAATCTTCCATTGCGGGATATAAAATTTCTTCCGCAACTTTGTTCAAACGGTGAATTTCATCAATAAACAGGACTTCGCCCGCTTTTAATGACATTAAAATTCCGATTATATCACGTGGTCTTTCAAGAGCGGGAGCAGAAGTGATTTTTATATCCGCACCCGTTTCATTGGCAATAACACACGCCAACGTTGTCTTTCCGAGCCCCGGAGGACCGTAAAACAAAAGATGGTCAAGAGGAACTTCCCTCTTCTTTGCTGCTTCAATTGAAATTTTGAGCATGCTCTTAAGATTTGTTTGCCCGATGTAACTGTCAAAAGTTTTTGGGCGGATATTATTTTCAAAAGTCATGTCAAATTCCGTCACGGAAGGAGAAAGCTTTTCCGTACGTTTATTGATTTTTGGTTTGTTTTTATTGTCATCTGAAATTATCATAAAATTATTTTACCATTCTTATTGAAAATATGCTAATTGATGTATAATAAAGTTGATTATGGAATTAATAAAAGTAGGACACACAATGAAATTCAGAGAAATAAAAACAAAAATTGTTGCAACGTTAGGTCCGTCATCTTCAAATTTCAACACAATTTTGAACATGGCAAAATCAGGAGCGACAATTTTCAGACTTAACACATCACACGGAACCCCCGAAGACCACATAAAGAAAATTGATTTAATTCACGAAGCGGCAAGAGAATTAAATTTATACCTCGGTATTTTGGTTGACTTACAAGGCCCGAAAATCAGAGTCGGGGCAATTTCAAACCCGATACAAATTAAAGAAGGGCAAATTTTAAACCTCAAACACAGTACAGAAACAACCGTTACGGATTTTATACCTGTTGATTACGAAGGTATTGCAAAAGACGTAAAAGAAGGTGACAAAATTCTTTTGGACGACGGAAAAATCGGACTTGAAGTTTTGGAAATAATAAACGGCGATACAGTTAAAACAAAAGTCCTTTACGGTGAAGTTTTAAAGCCGAGAAAAGGAATTAATATTCCCGGAAATCAGGCAAGTTTACCTTGCGTAACAGATAGAGATAAAGAATACATCAAATTTGCGATACAAAACGATGCCGATTTTATAGCACTTTCATTTGTTCGTACCGCAGATGATATCAGAGCGGCAAAAGAATATATGAAATCTCTTAATGCAGATATTCCGATTATTTCAAAAATAGAAAAACCGCAAGCTTTTGAAAATTTAAAAGAAATTATGGAAGAATCATACGGTGTAATGGTTGCAAGAGGCGACTTAGGAATAGAAATGTCCCCCGAACAAGTTCCTATTGCCCAAAAAGAAATTATAAAAGAAGCTGCAAGACAAAGAAAGACTTGCATAGTTGCAACGCAAATGCTTGAATCAATGATTGAAGAACCGATACCGACGAGAGCGGAAACGAGCGATGTTGCAAATGCAATTCTCGACGGAGCTGATGCCGTGATGCTTTCGGGCGAAACCGCAGCAGGCAAGTACCCCGTTAAGGCTGTTGAAATGATGCACTTAATTTCAAAAAACATTGAAACAAGTGATTTTTGTCCCGCATATCTCGATTTGGGAGTAAATGACGATTATGAAATTACTCCGCAAGCGATTGCAAATGCAGCTTGCAAAATGGCTCACGACCTTCACGCAAGAGCTATTTTTGCGTTTACTCATACAGGATACACTCCGAGATTGCTTTCAAAATTAAAACCGCAAATCCCGATTGTCGCACTTTCCGACCAAAGTAAAACTTGTCGAAAATTAAATCTTTCTTGGAATATTTTCCCGTTTTTCTGTGATTGGGATACCGTTTTAGACAAGGAAATGCTTGCAAAACTTGATGAATTAATTCTGAACAAAACAAACTTCAAAAAAGGAGAAAGAATTATCATCATCGGTTCAATCCCTCAATTAATCACGGGAAGAACAAACTTCATAAGAGTTCACAGAATTGGTGCATAAA
>CAZOGS010000049.1:0-11249 GCA_964579375.1 uncultured Muribaculaceae bacterium | reverse complement strand
CATCAACAATTGTTTCAAAACCGTAATAATTGAACATTTACAAAATCAAAAAATAAAACAACCGTATGATGTAACTTTTGCGGTTAAATTTTAAATTAAAAGGGTATTATATTATTGTAACGATGAGGTTACCTATGCTCGAAAACTCACTTTATAATATTCCTTACATTATATCCCAATCTGCAGACGATACTGAAATAACCGAGATTTTCAACAGTACCGGCAATCTTTGCGGTTTTTTCGAAAACGACGACGGAAGCAAAATGTCAGCTTATGACAATTTAGGTCGTTTTTCGGGATATTTTGTTTCAAACAAAAAGGGTAATGCCGTCACATTTGATGAACAAGGAATGTTTAACGGATATATTGTGCAGGATGAAAATTTAGTTCGTTACGATAAAGCCGGAAAATATCAAGGTTATTACGAAATAAACGAGGACGGAAATATTTCGGAATACGAAAGCAACGGCAAATACAAAGGTATTTATATGGGGATAAACACGAAGAATATCGTTAAATATGACGAATTGGGTCGTCCCGTTTTATATATAAAAAGCTCATAATCACCATTTTTTAAATACAAAAAACACAGCAAGAACAATCAAAACAAAGCCGACTATATAATTCCATTTTAGATTTTCTTTCAGATATAGCACGGAGAAAAAAGAAAACACTATTAGTGTTATTGCTTCTTGCATAATTTTAAGTTGAGCGGCGTCAAAGTATTCATGCCCGATTCTGTTAGCGGGGACTTGAAAGCAATATTCAAAGAAGGCAATACCCCAACTTACGAGAATCACGAGCCAAATGGCATGCCCTTTGAATTTCAAGTGTCCGTACCAAGCGAATGTCATAAAGACGTTTGAGATAAACAAAAGCAGTACGGGAGTCAGTTGTCGAAGCATTATCTAATGACCTTTCCGACGACATCTGCGATTTTTTTGATATTGTTATAAAGAGTATCAAAATCTTGCGGAGTAAGGGATTGAGCACCGTCACAAACCGCACATTCAGGATGCGGGTGAACTTCTATTTCAAGCCCGTCACAACCCGCCGCAACCGCAGCTAAAGACATCGGGGCAACTTTGTCACGCAAACCGGTTGCGTGGCTCGGGTCAACGATTACGGGAAGGTGAGAAATTTTCTTAACGACAGGAATTGCCGAAAGATCGAGGGTATTTCTCGTCATTGTTTCAAAAGTTCTTATTCCTCTTTCGCAGAGCAAAACTTCCCTGTTTCCGCCGGAAAGAACGTATTCCGCAGCCATAAGCCATTCTTCAATAGTTGCGGACATGCCTCGTTTTATCATAACGGGCTTATTAATTTCACCCAATTCTTTTAAGAGGTTGAAATTTTGCATATTTCTTGCACCGACTTGAAGAATATCGACGTATTTTAACATAAGTGGAATTTGAGAAATTTCCATAACCTCGGAAATTACTGCAAGGTTGTATTTGTCGGCAACTTTTCTGAGAATTTTCAAACCTTCTTCGCCCATTCCTTGGAAAGAATAAGGTGAAGTTCTCGGTTTAAAAGCACCGCCACGGATAGTGTTAATTCCTATCGCAGAAAGTTTTTCGGCTGCTTCTTCCATTTGTTTTTCGGATTCAACCGTGCAGGGACCCGCCATTATGCCTGTATAATCACCGCCGAATTTTGCATTTCTGACTTCGATTATTGTATCTTGATGTTGAAATGTTCTGCTTGCCAATTTATAGCTTGAAGTAATTTTTACGACTTCACGAACACCGTCGAGCAGTTCTATGTTGCGTTTATCTATTGTTTTTCCGCCCACACATCCGATGACGGTTTGAACCTCACCGTTTGACACATGTGCCGTATAACCTTGATTTTCAACATATTTTATAACATTCTCAATTTGATTTTCTTTAGCCGTCGGCTGCATAATTATAAGCATAGTAATTCTCCTTGTGTTTATTATAGGATAAACATTCAAATATTGTTCATAACTGCAAAATTTATGGAAAATCTCTTAACATATTATTTAATTTCCGAAAATGGCATGTTAGAATGAATTAAGAAAATTTAGCAGAAAGGAATATTATGTTATTTGAATTGCTTGCATCCGCAATGATTACACCCGATGTAACGTTGCTTGCGTCGAAAGAAACTTATTATAAGACAAAACCTTCGGTTGTTTCCGAAAAGAATGATGATATTAAATTAACGGGAAATGTTTCATACAAGTACATCATGCCGACAATGAACAAATCAAAATTTAATGATTTTAACGAAGTTTTTGACAATTATGCACCCTATGCGAAAACAGCCGTAACGGAATTTCAATATCGCTATAAGCAAGACGGTCAGTTTTTGAAATGGGTTACGCTTCCGGAGAGCCAATTATACAAAAAAATGGAAGTTTCGCACCTCGACAGCATTTATACACAGGCAAACGAGCTTGCAATGAGAAAAGAAAGTGTTTTACGTCCGTTGGTTGTATTGGGTATCGGCGGTTCAAAGCATACTGCCGAGTTTTTGCTCAATATGACAGGATATGACAGAAAACGCCCTGTATATTTCTATTCGGACATTGACCCCGTAAGTTACCAAAATTTCTTAAAACAAACAGGAGTAGGAGTTGAAAATCTTAACTTCCTCGTTGTTTCAAAATCGGGAACGACATTTGAAACAAGCGACGCTTTCAGAAGATTTGAAAACGCTTTAATTTCGTACTATCAAGCCCAAGGAATAACGGACGATTTAGCGGTAAAAAAAGCACAACAGCACTTTGCACTTTGCACGGATGCAAAAGCTACAGACAAGAATTTAAGAGGAAAAGTCGGCAACCGAAACGGGTTTGACAACGGTTATTTGAAAGAATTATACATTCACGATGATGTAGGCGGAAGATACAGTGTTTTCGACGATGCAGGACTTTTTGTACTTGCTTATGCAGGTGTTCCGATTGAAAAAACAGAACGTATTTTGAAAGGTGCAATGGAAGCATCCAAGTACAATTTAGATGCAAAAAACATATATAACAATCCGGCAGCTCAAGCGGCAATCTTCAATGTTTACTCTCGTTCCGCAGGTTACAATATTTGTCAGCAACAATATTTCGGAAAATTATTTGAAGGCGGCGGAGAAAATTGGGTTAAACAATTGTATTTAGAATCATTGAAAGATTTTGATTTTGTAATCGGAAAAGCTCCGGACAGCATGCACTACGCAACGGAAGGTCATTTCAGCCCTCAAAACCGTGACAAATACAATACCGTTATGACAATTATGCAACCAAACATTTCTGATAATTATAAAAAATACGTTTCGGCAATCGCAATGACGTATTCCGAAACAACCCCGTTAAAAATCGAAATTCTTGACGTTGAACATAATGCAATAAAACCCGAAACCATCGGTGAATATTTGCAAACTAAGCACTTTGAAACAATCTATACGGGAATTATTCGCAGATTGGTACAAGAAAACAGCTCGGTCAAACCGTTGGTATTGCCCGAAGTACTTCAACCGTCAGTTGAAACTTATAAAAACAAATTCAAATCGGGAAGTCAATTTGAACTTAATCCCGGTATGTAATAAAAGGCAGAGGGATTTTTCCCTCTGTTTTTTTGAAAACGATTTGTTAACTTTCGTCAAATCAAGTTACAAACATGTTTTATTTTTGAATTAATTTTGTATAATAAAGTTGAGGGAATTAATTATATGGAAAATAAAAATGTAAAAGCGGTAATTCTTGCAGCAGGCAAAGGCACAAGAATGAAGTCCGATTTGCCCAAAGTTTTGCATCCTATATACGGAAAACCTCTTTTGGGCTATGTTTTAGATGCCGTTAAAAACACCGAACTTATTGACGAAAGTATCGTAGTCGTAGGGCATGGTGCGGAAGAAGTCGAAGCGTTTGTTGAAAAATATGAAGAAAATGCAAAGTGTGTTTTGCAATCACCGCAACGGGGAACAGGTGATGCCGTTGCGAAAGCAAAAGACATATTGGCTGATTTTAAAGGAACGGTCGTTGTTCTTTGCGGCGATACACCGCTTGTTACGGCAGAAACTTTAAAGGATTTTGTGAACAAACATCACCAATCCGGTGCAGCACTGACAGTGATGTCAGCAATTTTTGAAAATCCGACAAACTATGGCAGAATTGTTCGAAATTCAGACGGCTCTCTAAAATGTATTACCGAAGAAAAAGATGCATCTTTCGAAGAAAAACAAATAAAAGAGATTAACGCAGGTATTTATTGTTTGGATAAAGAAATTATTTTCCCGATGTTTTCCGAACTTAAATGTAACAACGCACAGGGTGAATATTATTTAACTGACATTGTTGCAGCAACTATAGAAAAAGGGTTGAAAGCAGAAGCATACATTCTTCAAAATAATGAAGAAATTTACGGTATTAATTCAAAAGCAAACCTTGCCCAAGCAACAAAATATTTAAACAAAAGAACAAACGAAAAATTACTTGCCGACGGAGTTACAATTGTTGACCCCGACAGTGCATATATTTCACCCGATACAACAATCGGAAGAGATACAATTGTTTTCCCGAACGTGTATATTTCCGGCAAAAATATTATCGGCGAACATTGCAAAATTGGTCCGTTTGCCCATATCAGAGATGGTGCGGAAATCGGAGATAATGTTCGTATCGGCAATTTTGTGGAAATAAAAAAATCAAAAATCAAGTCAAATACAAATGTTTCTCACTTGAGTTACATCGGCGACAGCGAATTAGGGGAACACGTCAACATAGGAGCGGGAACGATTACCGCAAACTATGACCCTGTATTAAAGACAAAAACTAAAACAATTATAAAAGACGGAGCAAATACGGGTTCAAATTCAGTACTTGTTGCTCCCGTGACAATGCACGAAAATTCAATGTGTGCGGCAGGTTCCGTCATTACAAAGGACGTTGAGGCGAATGCCTTAGCACTAACACGCAGCCCTCTTAAAGTTTTTTCAGAATGGGTTACGAAAAGATTGCAGAAAGGTAAATCAAAATAATGGAACTAAAATCGGTATTTCCGCAAGGAAACAAACAAATTAATCCAACTCACGACATTAAATTGTTTTCGGGACGTGCTAATCCGAAATTAGCGGAAGAAATTGCTGAGTATTTAGGAACGACCGTCGGACCGATGGTCATCAAGAATTTTGCGGACGGAGAAACATACGTTCAAGTACAAGAAAGTATCCGTGGCGATGATGTCTTCATCATTCAACCGGTTTGCTCTCCCGTTAACCAAAACGCAATGGAACTTTTGATAATGATTGATGCGTTCAAAAGAGCCAGTGCAAAGACGATTACGGCAGTAATTCCTTATTACGGCTACGCTCGTCAAGACAGAAAAACAACCGGACGTGAAGCAATTACGGCAAAATTAATGGCGGATTTGTTGACGACGGCAGGTGCAAACAGAGTTGTTGCTTTAGATTTACACTCCGGACAAATCCAAGGTTTCTTTAATATTTTGGTTGACAACATTTTTGCGACACTTCCTCTTGTTGACTATATGAAGAAGAAAAATTTCAATCCCGATGAATTGTGTGCAGTCAGCCCTGATGCAGGCGGTGTAAGACGTGCAAGATATTTTGCAAAAGAAATGAAATGCCCGATTGCAATCGTTGATAAACGTCGTGACAAACATAATGAAGCCGTTGCGGAATACTTAATCGGTGATGTTCAAGACAAAATTTGTATCTTATTTGACGATATTATTGATACCGCAGGTACAATTTGCGAAGCGGCGAAATTGCTTAAAAAATCCGGAGCAAAAGAAGTTTACGTTTGTGCCGTACACCCAGTATTTTCGGGCCCTGCACTTCAAAGACTTCAAGATGCACCGATTGAAGAAGTTGTCGTTACAAACTCAATACCATTGGCGGAAGGTGCTCCCGAAAAGATTACACAACTGAGCGTTGCTCCTATTTTAGGTGAAGCAATTTCCCGTATCCACGATAATGAATCAATCAGCTCAATTTTCGGATTTGAAAAAGAATACAAAGGTTAAATTCCTTTTTAAAAAGAAAAGCCCCGTTTTGGGGCTTTTTTGTGTCTGTACTATTTTTTTGTCAAAATGATTATAACTTTTGAATTTGGAATTTTGAAAGCTTTTTGAGTTTCTATGACGTTCTTAATTTCAAAATTATTAGCATATTTTGATAAAATATTCAGATAATCTTTTGTTGAACGAAGAAAAGCCCCCCGTTCATGCTCCAAGAGAAATTTTTGAAAAAAGGTATTTTGAGGATTGTAATTCATATCCGAAAGAATGATTTTTGAACCGACATTGGAGTGTTCAATAATATTTTCAACCAATATTTCAACTTGTTCGTCGGAAAGACAAGCCATGACACCTTCGGAAAAAATAATATCATATTTTTTATTTAAACTGAATTTTGAAGAGAAATCTTGCAGGCAAAATTCACGGGAAGGAAAGTTTTTATTGCAATATTGTATACACTTTTTGCTTATATCAAGCCCTGTATATTTAATATCGGCGGGAAAATAATTGATAATATTTCCTGCACCGCAACCAAATTCCAAAACAGATTGTCCTTCTTTCGGAGAAATATATTCTTCAACATATTTTTTGAAAAAACTTTTTCCGCCAATCAAATTAATATAAAAATTGTAAAATTGAGGGAGATTTAATATTCTTTTCATCTTGTTCCTTAACAAACTTTTTTTCGTGTCTGCTCTGTATTTGGTTCGTAATAACGTCAACAACTTTTATTAATTTCTATTTTAACATAAAAATTAATAAGAATTGATTAAAAAAGTCGAAAACCGTAAACAGGATTTATTGCGTTAAAAACTAATTTATTATAACATTTACTGTATGAAACAGATTTATAAAAATTTTTTATTTGTATTATGTTTAATATTCTGTCTTTTTGTAACGGTGGCTTGTTCCCGACAAATCGACTCCGAAAGAGAACTTGCGACAACATTGACGAATTGTGGTGACGATATGTCTTGTGCGGAAAAAGTATCAGAGATAAAATTTCCGCTAATTTTATCTAACTTTAAAGTCATGGCAATGCCTGATTTGATAGAAATTACGTACCCTTTAGATGAATTTCGTGATGTGTCTGTCAGAAAAACAACACTAAACGAAAACAATAAACTTGATATCGACAGAAATTACACCATCTATCCCGAAAAAGAAACAATATCGCTCGAAAACGGAGTCAATGTTGAGGTAAGACAAGATAAAGATTTAATTTATGTTGCTTATTTAACAGCTGATTCCGGCTATTATTCAATGTACTGCCCGAAAGGAATGAACAAAAAAGAAATTTGGCAAATCTATAACGTAATGGCGGAAGTTGAAGCTCATTAGAATTACTTATTTTTGTTAATATTTTTTGTTTATTTAAAAAATTTTTAGAATAATTTTAAAATTGTGATATAATATTTTTAAGATATGCCTATTGAATTTGAAGATATTGAAGAATTAGAAAAGCGGATTGATTACGCAAATCTTCGTAAGTTTAAGTACGAAGAGCTTATTGGTATGGGATTTGTACCATTGTCAATAGTAAAAGACATGTACAATATTGTAGTTTTGTCCCAAGATAATGAGCAAGAAATTCGACAATTAATGGACTCTCGTATCCAAAGTGATGCGGGTTATGATTTTACGATAATAAAAGATAAAGATTTTAAGGATTTAATAGGCGTAATTGATGAACACATGGCATCCGACAAGGAAATTTCGGAAATTGCCACAAAAGCATACAACATGAGCCTTGACCAAGTTTTCACAGGCAAGGAAAGTGTTGGTGATGATTATAAAATTGTAAATAAAGGAAACTATTCGGTAGCGGTTCCCGTTTCAGCCGAAAAGGAAGCACAAAAACATAACGTTCCGACAAATGCATCAAAAAAGAGAATCGGTGAAGTTTTAATAGAAATGGGATTAATTAACGAAGAACAACTTTTTGATGCTCTCGTAACATCAAAGAAGACAGGTTCTCCTATCGGTTCAATCCTTGTTCAAAAAGATTATATTTCAATCGAAACGTTGAAAAACGTACTTGCCGCACAAAAGGGAATGGAAGCAGTTGCATCTTCTCAATTAAAATTGGATAATGCGGTACTTTCTGTTTTACCGGACGACTTTATTAAGTTGAACATGGTTCTTCCTATTTCCTATGACGGTAAGAATTTAGTTGTCGGTATGGTTAACCCGTCAAATAAAAACGTAATTAACGATATCGTATATTTAACAGGCTTAAAGCCTCGTGTAATGTTGATTACGCACTATGAATTTTTGCAATGTATCAAGCAATATTACTCGGAATCGCAAAAAGAAACAAACAACTATATCAAGAAGATTGAGCAAGAAATTGTTGAATTTGGCGGAAATCAAGAGTCCTTGTGGGAACAAGCGGAAAAAGCACTTGCACAGGATGATTCGGTTGTTGTTAAATTTGTAAACAAAATTATCACCGACGGTATCAAGATGAGAGCCAGCGATATTCACATCGAACCGAGATTAAAGCAATGCGTTGTCCGATATCGTATTGACGGTGTTTTGAGAGAAATTCTTCAAATCCCCGAAAACATCGAAGGTTCTGTAATGACACGTTTGAAAGTTATTTCAAAAATGAACATTGCGGAACACAGACGCCCGCAAGACGGTACATTCTCGATTAAATTCGGCGAAAAGATGTACGACTTCCGTATCAACTCAATTCCTGTCGGAACCAAGGAAAAGATGGTTATCCGTATTCTTGCGACGGCGGAATCATTAGGCTCGCAAGATAAAACAATAAAACTTGTCGGAGCTACAGATGAAGATTTACAAAGAATTGAGAGATTAAAATCATCACCGAACGGAATTATTTTGGCGGCAGGTCCGACCGGTTCAGGTAAAACGACGACACTGTATTCAATTGTAAGAAACGTTAACGACGAAAGTGTTAACATTATGACAATTGAAGACCCTATCGAAATTCGTATTGAAGGTATTAACCAAACCCAAGTCAACGCAAAGGCGGGAATTACATTTGCATCATGTTTAAGAGCCGCTTTAAGACAAGACCCTGACATCATCCTCGTCGGTGAAATTCGTGACGTTGAAACGGTAGAAATTGCTATTGCGGCGGCACTGACAGGTCACTTAGTATTAAGTACAATCCACACGAACTCGGCAGCGGCAACCGTTACCAGACTTATTGAAATGGGAGCGAAGGATTATCTTATTTCATCAACATTGGCAGGAGTTATTGCACAACGTCTTGTTAGAAGGTTGTGTGATAAATGTAAAATTGAAACATATCCGACCGAAGAAGAAGCACGTCTTGTTATGGCAAATGACGACGATGTCCAAAGATTTATGAAAATGAAAATATATAAGCCCGGAAAATGCGAACATTGTAACAAAGAAGGTTTCAAAGGTCGTATCGGCTTGTATGAAGTAATGCAAGTTACAAAAGAAATTAAAAAATTAATTGCAATCGGAGCACACGATATTCAGATTGAAGAAGCGGCAGTCGGCTCAGGCATGAGGACATTGCAACAATCCTGCTTACACCATATTATTTCCGGTTCGACAACTATCAGCGAATTTATCAGAGTACTTGGTCCTGTTAATGAATAAGGTATGGAAGAATGGCAGTTTTTAAGTATTTCGGATTAAATAAAAAAGGTGAAGTTGTAAAAGGTAACGTTGAAGCAGAAACGCCAAAAGAAGCACGTCAAGTTATCAAAGATTTGGGTTATGTTCCGACGAAGGTTTTTGTTGAGGAAAAATCTGGCGAAAAAACCGTAAAGGCAAAAGTCAGCAACGCTTTACAATCGTTGACATTGAAGGAAAAGATGGATTTTACGTCAACATTTTTGACCCTCCACAGAGCGGGCGTTCCGATGATTGAATCATTAATCTTTATGGAACAAGATGCCGGCAGCAGACGGATAAGACTGCTTGCGAGAGAATTAAGGACACAAATTATTGCGGGTGCAACTTTCTCAGATACAATCGCAAGATATCAAGAAATCTTCGGAGCTGTGTATGTCGGTTTGATTAAAGCCGGAGAAGAATCCGGGGAAATGGAAAGAACGCTTTCACGTTTGATTGAACTGTTGAAGAAAGATGCCGACACGAGAGGAAAAGTTTTTTCCGCACTGTCATACCCTGTATTTGTAGTTGTTTTGGCACACGTAGTAGTTTTAATCATGTTAACATTTGTATTCCCGACTTTTAAGGAAATGTTTGATTCTGCGGGTGCGAAATTGCCGTGGGTTACACAGGTTTGTATTGATTTAGGCATGTTTATCAGAGAAAAGTGGTATTTATTGCCTATTTTTGTTTTTGGAATAGTTTGGGGCGGATATACGCTTATAAAATGGGAACCTTCAAGGAAAAAGCTTGATGAAATTCTTTTGATGATACCGCTTGTCGGCGATTTGATTAAGAATTCAGCGTTTTCAAACTTTTTATCGGTATTACAAGTTGCTTATGAAGCAGGTATTCCGGTTGTTAACTGTTTGTATTTGGCAAATATGACATTTGACAATTCGACAATGCACTCGGCAGTTGCGGAAGCGATAAAAAAAGTACAAAGCGGTACTCACCTTTCTATGGCAATGAAAACGACAGGAATTTTTCCTCAAATGATTTTGTTTATGGTGTCAACGGGGGAACAATCAGGTCGTTTGGGCGATTTGATGGGACAGTCCGTAAAATTTATTGATGAAGAATTAGACAGAATTGTAGATGCTTTGACAAAAATGATTGAACCTATCATGTTGATTTTTATCGGGGCTCTTGTATGTTTCTTGGCATTGGCGTTGTATTTGCCTTTGTTCCAATCATACCAGTTGAATTAGGAGGCTTAGATGCAAGTAAACAATATAGAAAACGATTTTTTAACGGGAATATGGTCGGAAAAGATATTGGTAATTACAAAGGATTATGAAATATCAGGACATGTATTCATGCCGAGAACAGGAAGAAAAAACAGATTACTCTCTGACATTTTAAACGGAGGGAAGAGATTTGTTGCGATAAAGGATTGTACAATCGTTCACAGAGAATTTCCGAACAGAAAAGTTGAACATCACGACTTTTTACAACTCAACTTAAATTCAATCATATTGTTAAGACCTGCAAAAGATTAATAAAAAAATAAAATTGGTGCTTGATTTTGAATTATGTCTATGTTATCAATAGATAGTAACCAATCGGGAGGCTAGCTCAGGTGGTTAGAGCGCACGCCTGATAAGCGTGAGGTCGATGGTTCGAGTC
>CAZOGS010000048.1:0-11256 GCA_964579375.1 uncultured Muribaculaceae bacterium | reverse complement strand
TTTCAAGTAAAAGCGGTATTTTTAAATGGCTTGCTTTGCAAGTTTTAAAAATGACCAAAGGTCATCCGAAGCTTGTTTTATTCACAATGGCTTTAATTACGGCTGTCTTATCGGCTTTTTTAGACAACGTAACAACGGTTGTTCTTATGTTGCCGATTACATTTGTAGTCGCAAAAGAGCTCGGAATTGATCCCATACCGTTTTTGATTTCCGAAGTTTTTGCTTCAAATATCGGTGGTACGGCAACTTTAATCGGTGACCCTCCGAACATTATCATCGGTGCAAGAGCAGGGTTATCATTTATGGATTTTGTAAATGAATTAACACTGATAGTTTCAATCATATTCCTTGCTGTTATCGTTGCAATGTTGTTTTTGTTTAGAAAATCACTCAAAACGACACCCGAAAAAATGGCGGAAATTGCAAAATTAGACAACACTCACACAATTGCAGACAAAGGATTAATGATTAGATCAATTGTTACCTTAATTCTTGTCATAACAGGCTTTGTAACTCACGATATTACGGGTATTGATGCGTATGTCTTTGCAGTTGCCGGTGCAAGTTTCCTTTTACTCTTCGAAAAACCGAAAGAAATTTATCAAGATGTTGAATGGCTTACGATTTTCTTCTTTATAGGCTTATTCATTATCATTGGCGGTTTTGAAGCTAATGGAGGTATCGATTTTCTTGCACATAAATTAATTGATTTAACGCAAGGAAGTTTAGATGTTGCAACGATGTTGATTTTGTGGGGTTCGGGTATATTGTCGGGTATAATTGATAACATTCCTTACACGGCAACAATGGCACCGTTGATAGACCAAGTTCAACACGCAATTCCTTATACTGGAGCAGGACATCATCCTCTTTGGTGGGCATTATCATTAGGTGCTTGCCTCGGCGGAAACTTAACAATCATTGGAGCTGCTGCAAATGTTCTCGTTAGCGAAACTGCCGCAACTAAAGGTTATCCGATTTCATTTATGAGATTTTTGAAATACGGTGTTCTTACAACATTTATTTCTCTCGTATTAAGTTCTGCATACCTTTATTTAAGATATTTGCACTAATCTAAAACTATATTTTAAAAATCAAAAGCCCTAAGACAATTCGTTTTAGGGCTTTATTATTAAAAAAATTATGCAAAAACTAAATTCCGGAACCCTTCATTCCGATACCTTTTAATTTCTTTTCTATTCTGCGGTACCAATGAACACGTTTTACAAAAAGCTGTCTGTAGCCGTCAAAATGACCTTGTGAAATATTTTTCAACTGATTATCGCAAAAATCCGTAAAATCTTGTTCTAATTTGTGAGAAAATTCGTGCCTGTTGAAGTCAACAAGGTCTTCTTTCGTTAAAATTATCGGTTTTCCGACTTCCACAAGAACTTCGGGCTGGTCTTCCCTTAAAAACGCAAACGCAACCGCAACAGGAACCAAGTTTACCGCTCCGTATTTTTTTGCAATTTTTTCCGCAATATAAGTCATGCCCGTTTGAAACTCAATGGGTCTGTAATTCGGCGGTTTAATAACGCCTTGCGGGAAAATCCAAAGACCGTGAGTAGGATTTTGTCCCAAATCATCAACCGTGTATTTCAAAGACTTCATAGCTTCCTGTGATGAGCGTTTGTTTACGGGAAAAGCACCCGCTCTTGAGAGAAGAGGAAATCTGTTCATTTCTTCTACCATCATACGAACCGTATGATGAAAAACTCTTCGCAACATATTATATCCGACAATTCCGTCCCACCAATTTCCGTGAGGGGCAAAGAAAATCGTCGCAACATCTTTATTTCGTTCCTCAAACAATTCTTCATTTTTCACAAGCATGGAATGGAAACGATGTTGTAACATGTTAAAGAAGAAAAAGTCAGCAATAGCTTCCCAAAATGGCGTAGTTCTCGCCGGTCTAAACTTTTCTTCTCTGTTCCTGATTTTTGTCGGCGGAACATTACAATATAATTTGTTTAAATCTTCGCTCATACACTATCCTATTAACTGCTTACTTCTATCTTAACACAAGATGAGTTATTCGCTCAACTCTTTAACAGAGATATCTTTTATTCTCAAATCACCCGCAAATTTGTCAAAAATAAACTCTACAGTGTTTTTGCAACATATTATCGTTTCGAAAGTGATTTTTATGCAATTCTTTTCGTACCCTGCATCTTTTTTTGTCATAGAAGAAAGATTGGGAAACAATTTCGGAATATCTCTGATTAAATCGGGGAAGTCTTCATCAGCACAAATTAAAGAAACTTTCATGTTTTTGTTATTTTTTTGCGTTTTCGGAATACAATTCCTTTCAAAAATTCTAATCAATGTCAACGTAGCAACCGAAAGAATTGCACATAAAATGGCAAGAGAAAATTTACCGCAACCGCAAGCCATACCAACACTTGCCGTTGCCCACAAAGTTGCCGCCGTTGTTAAGCCGAAAATACTTGTTCCGTGCCTCAAAACGCAACCGCCGCCGATAAAACCTATACCCGTAAGTATTTGTGCCGCAACACGGGCGGGGTCACCCATCGGATAAATACTTAACGCATTTGAAAATCCGTAAAGTGATAAAATTGTGAATAAACAAGATCCGACGCTGACAAGAATATTTGTCCTCAAACCGGCAGCTTTGTTCGTTATTTCACGTTCTAAACCGATTATAAATCCTAATACAACCGACAGAAAAATTCTGAAAATTACATCTCCGTCCAAAGATAAAAATACATTTGAAAAATCAGGCACGTTTACCTCACCTTGCTTTTTGGGTCAACTACATCTCTTATTGTATCACCGATTACGTTAAATGCTAAAACGGCAACAAAAATTAAAACTCCGGGCATCAAAAGCCAAGGTCGTGATGTAATATTGACAAATTCTTGTGCCTCTTTCAGCATATTTCCCCAGCTTGCATCAGGTTGTTGGATACCCAATCCCAAAAAACTTAAGCCCGATTCCGACAAAATATAAGACGGTATGCTCAAAGTCATTGCAACAATAACATAACTCATCGTTTGCGGCAAAATATGCTTTAAAATAATTCTCATTTTAGATGCTCCCGATGCAACTGCCGCCGAAACATATTCTTGTTTTTTTATCGACAAAACCATGCCTCTGATTACCCGAGCAAATCCTGCCCACCCAATAAAAGCAAGGATTGTGACAATTAAAGCAAACCTTTGTACACTCGTCATTCCCGCAGGCAAAATTGAAGCCAAAATTATCAAAAGATAAAAACTCGGAATACTCATAACAGCTTCTGCAAACCGCATAAGTATAAAATCGACTTTCCCGCCAAAATAGCCTGAAATTCCGCCATATAAAAGCCCGATAGGAAAGCATATAAACAACGCAAGAAATCCGACCGTCAATGAAATTTGTCCGCCAAAAAGCAGTCTTGAAAAGTTATCACGACCGTTTATATCCGTGCCCAAAAGATATAATTTTCCGCCATCTTCTACATTAATAAAATGTCTGTCAAAAGGTATAAATCCGAATAATTTGTACTCATAACCTTTTGCAAAATATTTTACGGCAAATTTTTTGCTTCTGTCTTCCGTATACTTGATTTTAAAAGTGTTTTCATCAAATGAACGGATGTAGTTGTAAGTGTACGGTTTTGAAAGTTTTCCGTTTTCATTAACGATATAAATTTTTGAAGGCGGTGCATAAGCGGATTGCCTGTCAGAATAATCTTTTGAATAGGGAGAAATAAATACTGCCGAAAAAACTGCCAAATAAAGTGCAACAAGAATCCAAAAAGCACCCTTTGCAAACTTATCTCGCATCATTTGTTTAAAGATACCGTCACTAACGTAATTCATTACGAAGCCTCAACTCTCGGATCAACTATCTTTAACAAAATATCCGCAAGCAAATTCCCCGCTACAAGCATAATCGTTCCTATCATCAAAGATGCCATAACGAGATTGATATCAGATTTTAAAACAGCTTCCAAAATCAAGCGACCGAGTCCCGGATACTGAAAAACATATTCCGTCAACGCCGCACCGCTTAATAATGATGCAAATTCAAATCCCAATAACGTTATCAAAGGATTTATTGCATTTCTTAAAGCGTGTTTAAAGACAACCTTGTTTTCGCTCAATCCCTTTGCCCGTGCGTATTTCACATAATCACTTTCCATAACGTCAAGCAAATTGCTTCTCATTTGCCTTTGCAATCCCGAAAGTGAAATTGTAAACAAAACTAACACAGGCAAAGCTAAGTGTCTTGCAATATCGACAAATTTGCCCCATTCCGTCATTGATGAAAAATTATAACTTGTTAAGCCTCCTGTCGGAAACCAACCTGTTCTTACCGCAAAAATCAACATTAACAACGCAAAAAAGAACGACGGAATTGCCATTCCGATGCTTGATAAAATTGTTAATAATCTGTCAACGGGTTTGCCTTTGTTTAAAGCGGCAACAATTCCGAGAGGAATACCGACAAGCCACGTAAAGAAAATTACCGTAACGGTCAACAAGAGCGTATTTGGAATTCTTTCCATCAATTTATCGGAAACCTTTTCACCTGTTGTACATATGCCCATATCGCCTTTAACAAAACCTTTAAGCCATAATCCGTATTGAACGATAACAGGTTTATCAAGCCCTAATCTGATTTTTTCGGCTTCAAGAGTTTGTTTTGAAATTGACGGATTTAACCGCAATTCACCGAGAGGATCAACAGGGCATGCCCGAATTAAGAAAAATCCCATTATCGAAACAATAAGCAGCAACGGAATTGTTTGCAAAAATCTTTTTAAAATATAAATCAGCAATTGCATTTTACACCTTCTATAAAGCTTTTTGCCGCACTATAGCACCATTCCGAATGATCGTGAGAACCGTCTTCCGCAATGAATAACTTAGCTTTTGGGTTAAGTTTGGAAAGCGTTATTGCTTGTTCGTAATTTATTTTTTCGTCATTTTTTGCGTGCATAATCAATATCGGTGAGTTTACCTGAGAAATTTTTTTGCCGTTATCGAACATTTGAATAAAATCGGCACTGTTAAGCAACCATTTGATAAATCTTCTCATAATCACAAATTTAAAGATTTTAACATACCTTGCAAAAATGGAAATTGCCCCCTGTTTTATATCTAAAATCGGACTTTCAAGAATTACCGCTTTTACGTCATATTTTAAAGCAGTCTGCAAGGCAACGGCAGAGCCTAAAGAACGACCCCAAAGGATTATATTATCTTGAGAAAAACCTTTATTGATTAAATATTCCATTGCGGTTTCGGCATCTGTATAAATACCGTCTTCGGACGGTCGTCCCGCACTTTTCAAATGTCCTCTGTATGACAAAAACAGTGCTCCGTAGCCGTTTTGCTTAAAAAATGAAAATGTGTTTTGCCATTTTGTTATGTTTTCCGATTGACCGTGAAAGAACAAAACTATCGGTTTATTTTCTTGCGGAGGCAAAAATCTTGCGTGCAATTTAACCATATCCTTTGTAAACAAACGAACCGGCTCACTGCTTGTTTTTATTTCCTTGCGTATGTATGAAACTTTATAGACACGAGGTGAAAAAAATAAAAAATTTTCTGCCTTTTTCTTAAAATAAAGAGAAATTTTTGTTTTTCCCGACAAAATATGATGCCATATCAAAACAAAAAGTTTGCAAATGACAAATAAATACCATAAAAACATATAAAAAAGCTTACGCATGGCTTCTATATTCATTCTTTTATTATATCTAATCCGCTTTATTTAGGCTTGTTATGAAGTAATGTTAAATTTTTGTAATAAAGAAAACTGTATTTTTGACTTATGCGGAAATTTAATTAAGAAACAATTACGGGAATTTGACAGGAGCAGAAAATGGATTTAGTTAACGGAATTAGTTTGTACTCAATGCGTTGTGCGGACGTCAGAAGAAAACTCAAAGAAACGATGGGAATTTCAGAAGAGAAAAAAGTTTCTCAAACCCAAACGATGAATGCAACTTCCGATTTAAAGGCAAAAGATGTCCTTGATTTTATGGCAAACCAATCATTAACGATAAAAGCGGAAGTTCAAAAGACAATAAAAACGACTTATTCCGTGCCGACAGATACAGAAACTTATTCGAGAATTGCTAACTCAATGAAAAACTTTGAAAATGCATATTCTCTCGGAATGGAAACGCTCGACGGTGATTTTGCCGATTTAAACATTCCTTCGGAAATAAAATCAAAAATTGTTCTTAAATCAATAAATACTCTTGCATAAAATGCAATATTTACCGAACAATCCGCAACTTCTGCGGATTTTTTTTGCACAAAATTATAATTTTTTATGATAAAGAAGAATTTAACAATCTTGTCACGAACAAATACAGGATGTAAAATTATAGTGTAAGTAAAGGTTGAGAAATGCTTAATTCAATTCGGATAAAAAACTATATATTGATTGATGATTTAACCGTAGATTTTTCGGACGGTCTGAATGTTATTACAGGGGAAACAGGTGCCGGAAAAAGTATATTGATTAATGCGATAGATATTGCTTTCGGAGCAAAGGTTAGTTCCGATGTAATTAAAAACGGTGCGGAAAAAGCGATAATAGAATTGTTTCTGACTAATAATAAACATGATTTTAGAGAGTTGTTTGAAGAAAACGGAATTGATTTTTCGGATGAAATTGTTTTGACAAGAGAAATTACAAAAACATCCTCAAGAACAAGAATTAACGGTACGTTGGTAAATCAAAATTTTCTTAAAGAATTTAAAGAAAAATTTATTGATATCCACTCGCAACATCAAACTTACTCCTTTTTGCAACCAAAGTCACATATTACGCTTTTGGATAATTATGCAAAAGATGTTTACGATTTATCAGAATACAAAAATTTATACGCCGAATACACGGGACTTTTGAAGGCACTTGAAAACGCAAAGAATGCGTCTAATGCAACCGAAGCCCAAATCGATTTTTTAAAATTTCAAATTAATGAAATAGAAGAAGCAGATATTCAAGAAATCGATGAAGATGAGAAGTTGCAAAATGAGCTTTCCGTGTTAGAAAATGCCGAAAAATTAAAGGAGTTGACATCGTCTTCATATTGGGCACTAAACGGTGATGACGAGTCCATTTCTGAAGCTTTTTCAAAAATAAAAATAAATATTTCAAAAGCAGCGGCAATGGATGAAAATTTAAAAGATGTAGAATCTTCAATTGTTGAAATACAAGAGCTATTGAGAGATACGGCAAACGTTCTTAGGGATTATTCTCAGTCTGTCAGTGACGATACGGAAAGGCTTAATGAAATTCAGGAACGATTATTTGTTTTAGACAAAATGAAACGTAAATACGGCGGGACGCTTGAAGAAGTATTAAAAACTTATGAAAAATTATCGGCTGAATTTTCGTCAATTGAACATTCAACTCGAAATGTTGAAGAAATTGAGGAAAAGCTTGAAATTATTTTATCAAAATTAAACAAAACAGCTGCCGAAATATCAGAAAACCGTAAAAATTGTGCGGTTTTGTTATCCTCTTTAATTGAAGAGGAATTGGAAAAACTTGAGCTTGAGAAGTCGAGGTTTGAAATCAGAATTACTCCTGCAAGTTTGGGGGCAAACGGGGTCGACAATGTCGAATTTTACATTTCAACGAATGTATCGCAAGAGCTTGCACCTCTTGCAAAAACAGCCTCCGGCGGGGAAATTTCGAGGGTAATGCTTGCAATAAAAACAATTTTTGCACAGGCTGACGACATTGATTCCGTAATTTTCGATGAAATTGATACGGGAATTTCCGGAAAAGCGGCACAAAGTGTTGCCGAAGAGATTGCAAAATTGTCAAAATTCAGGCAAATTTTGGCAATAACCCATCAGGCAATTATTGCTGCAAAAGCTGACCGCCATTTCCTTGTAACAAAAGAACAAGGCGAAGTTACTAATGTAGATATTCAAATTTTGTCGGAAGAAGAAAAAATTCTTGCAATTGCAAAACTTGCCTCGGGAACAAATTCCGCATCTGCTGTTGAGTTCGCAAAGTCGCTCCTTTCGGCAAATTAAGCTTTTTATTTTATTCTCTTAAGTTGTGAAATAAAGTTTGAGGTTAAAACATCACCGTCAAATTTCGTAAGATATACTTGTGCGGTTTCTTCACCCGTTTCAAGCTCAGGAAGCTGAGAAAGCTCCATTGCATAGTAGCTTGCATCATTTTGCGAAACGGACTTTACTCTTTTTGAAAGCGTGTTCAAGGAAAGCCCTCTTAAAAATCCTGAAATTCCTTTGTGAGCGTTACAGAATTTTGTATAAATTCTAAGTGAAGCGTCCATGTTTTCGAGATTAATTCTTCCGACGATAAATGCACTCAATTGCGGTGAAGATGATTTAATCATCATATTTTCAACGATATTATTTTTGATTACCAAAGTACCGTTAATTTTTTTGAAAGTACCGTCCGGAATATTTACCAAATCCAAGAATGTTGCGGGACTAATCATTGCAAAAGGATTTCTGAACAAAGATGCAACATTAAGTAAATATTGAACCAATCCCAATTTGGCGATTGAACCGTTATTGACGGAAAATTGAATTTTTCCGTTTAATTTTGCGGTTGCATCCGTGTTAAATTCCAATAATGCCTTCGCTTTGCCGGAAATTTCTTTCGGTAAATTTAAAACGGAAGTTGAAATTGCATCAACGTCAACGTCATTTGCCCCTAATCTTATGTAATAAGTGGGTTTTGCCAAGTCACAGACTAATTTTAAAGTGGAAATTCCTTCCGCAAAATCAAATTTATTTGAGTTAACAGTCAAAAGACCTTCTTTTGTTAAGTTCAAGGTTGCATGTAAATTTCCAAAATTTATTTGTTTGTAAGAACCCTTTCCGACATTGAAATTACAATCATTTACGACAATTAAATTAGGCTGAAAAGCAATAGGTTCAATATCTTCAGAAGAATTATCATTTTGCGTATCCGAAGCAGTTTGTTTTTTTGTTTCAGCCGTATCGTCAACTTCAAAATATTTTGTAGAAATTGAACTTTCTGCAATTTGAGGACGATTAACTTTAGGTCTTTGTGGCATATTTGCAACCTGCTCGGAGCGTGGAGCAAATGTTTTTAGCACACGTTCCACATCAATGTTTTCGACATCAAAATCGACATTTCTGACAATAATCGGGAAGAGCAATGTATTTTTAATGTTGCCGCTGATTTTGTATTTTAATTTTCTGAAATATCCGTTTGCGGAAAGGTTTATATTGTCATCTTTTGCAGATAATTCAGCGTTTTTAATAAGGCATCTTTGACCGACGATACTGACGGATTTTGCGGAAATTTTTCCGTTGAGATAAGGTTTTTCACCGTTAACAAAGTCAATATTTCCGGCAACCGTGCCCCGTTTGAATATTTTTTGTCCGATAAGAACGTTGAAAAATTCACTCGGCAACGGTTCGGGAATTTCAAATCCTAATTTATACAAATACCCCGTAAAGCAATTGACAAGACCGTTTACGGTTATCATTGGTTTTTGAGGCTTAATATTTTGTGCAATATTTTCGGAAATGTAGTAATTGATGTGATTTATTGTTAATTTTTCACCCAAAACTTCCAAATCAATACCGATAGCACGGTCAAATTTTGCAGGGCTTATGCTTGCTCCTTCAAAGGTAATGTTACTTCCTGCGGGAACCTTTGCTCCGCCCGTTACTTTTACTTTTCCCGTAATGTCACTGACAACTCTTATCGCAAATTGGGAAGCGTTGATTAATTCAATTTTCAGACCCGCTAATTTTGAAACATATTCAGCCAATTGATTATGAGCATCTCCCGTAACAAAAAGGTTTGTATCGGCTTTAACCGCATAGTCAAAGACATTCCCGAATAATTTTACTTTATTTTTCTCAGAACTTCCGTAAAATCCGTCAAAATCATTGACTGCAATGTTTGCTGAATCAATGATAATAGAACCTTTTGTAATCGTTAACGGAATATTAGCAAGAGGTACTAATTTACCGATAATTTTATTAACTTTAACAACTGCACCGAATGATTTTTCTGTCATTTTTACATCAAATGAAAAACCGCCCGATAAATCTTTGAAACAATTCATTATGTCTGTACCGTTTGCGATAAGCATATTTGTACGCATAAACTTATCAACATTTTGAATTGAAAAATTCCGTGAAAATAAATCTAAATTGAAACTGTTATCTTGATTAAATTTTGCATCCAAAACAATTTCGGACTTGTTAACAAAGAATTTAAACTTATCAAAAATCAATTTCTTGTCTTTGATATAAACCGAATTTTTATCCCAAAATGCAAGACGTAAGCGGTCATTGTCATGTTCAATGTCAAGAAGTGTTTTGAAACGAAGATAACGGGGTTCGCCCGACATATCGAGGTTCACATCCCCAGCTAAAAATTTCATCAAAACATTTTGCGGTGATTTATAAATAACTATGCATTTTTTTATGTATAAAAGAGAATCAAACCAATCTACGATAATCGGAGAAGTCTTTTGTTCGGTCTGCCCGTCATTTTTGATACTCAAATTTGTCAATTTGTTAATGTCGACATATAAGTCATCAACACCAAATTTTTTCAGCTTTATTTTTTTTGAAAGAATTTGAGCAAAATTAATTTCTGTTTGCAAATTTTTGACATTTAATAAAGTTTCACCGTTTTTAATCAACGTTAAACCATCGATATCAAAAGCAATGTCGGGTTGTAACGATGTTTTTAAATTAGGCTTTTCAACGACCAATTCCGCCCCGCAAGTCTGTTTTACCATATCGTTTACAAAAACCCACATGTTAGGCATAGCAACGAGTTTCGGTAACACGAACAAATAGATTGATAAAATTATTGCAACAAATGAAACAATAATAGTTGAAATTAGTATTGAAAACTTAGTTATTCTTGACATGATAATATATCCCTTAATACTTGAAAAGTTTACCACATTTTGGCATAATATACGAGTATGAAACGATTTTTTATTATTATTTCTTTATTGTTTTTAACGGGCGGTTCTGTTTTTGCAATCGACAAACAATCGGAGCAGTCTGATTTATCAAAAAATCCCGCCGTGTATACGACAGATACATTGACAGTCTTTTCGGAAGATAATAAGTTTTTTGGACTAAAAAATTCCGCCGGAGAAATTATTGTAAAAGACAAATATCGAAAAGTTATACGCCTTGGAAAAAATGCGTGGCTTATCCAAAAGAAAAATAATAAATTCGGGCTTATGGATTGCAACGGAAACATTCTCGTTGAACCTAAATATATTCATGCCGAAAG